>NZ_JBWKYF010000014.1:0-116136 GCF_059423605.1 Variovorax sp. GW460-12-1-14-LB1 | reverse complement strand
GTGAGCCGGCTGGCTCGCAAAGAGGGTGGGTCAATATTCGATGGAAATCGCGGGTCAGGATTCCATGGAAATCAACACACTGCCGCTCGAAGTGCAAGCGTGCACGGCAAGCCCGATGTGTTGACGCGTGACATCGGCACCTCATCACTGGCGCAGGGTTGCGCGGGGCAACGCACCACGGTGCAGGTCGAACGCTACGACGGCGTGCTGCCACCGATTCGCGCCTTTGAGCCACCAACGACGGTCCTCCGAGGGGCCCTCATCACCCGATGAAGGCCCCTTGAAGGCGCCGCACCAGAGCCTGGGCCTGCCGGCACTCGAACGCGGTGTTCAACGGCCAGCGTACGGCAGCGACGAGTGATGCACGACGATGCGCAGCTTGCCGGCACCGTCCTTCACGAACGTCCAGGTCTTGTCGACCGTGGTGACCTTGCCGTCCGGGTCGGTGAACAGCACGTTACCCAGCGTGCTGGCCACGTCGCCGTGGATGAGCACGGCAGTGTTGGCAATCTCGCATTTGGTCCAGCCCTTCAGGGCGAAGCCGGTGTCGTTGGGAAAGGCAGGGTTGCCGCCCACGAAGTACGCCAGCGCGCCGTCGCGAGCGGTGCGAAAGGTCTGCGGCGATGTCGTGAGCGTCGGCTTGAACAGCACTGCGCCCAGCTGGTAGGCGTAGGCGCTGTCGATGACCTTCTCGGCCAGCGCCCTGGCGGCCGGCTGCCCTCCGCTGGAATTCGCGGCGCTGATGTCGACCAGCGCCTTGCACCAGGCCTGCTGGGCCCCCAGGACTTCCGCTTCCGTGATGCTCCGGTCGACGACTTTCTCCTTGGCGGCGACCGGCAAGATTGCCCCTGCGATCAGGAGGCTGGCGATGGCGCTGGGAATGAATTTTTTCATTTGGGTCTCCAATTGAAGTAGTTGGATACCGGAGCGGCCGGGTGGGTCGAGCCGAGACCCAAAGTGCATCCATACGACATGCACAAGGCATGATGCGCCGGCTGATTTGCTCTGAGTAAAAGATGCAAATGAAATGAATGGTTGTGCATTCGCGAGATAGCCAGGCGTGCAGGCCTGTCTCGTGGGACAGGTGTCGAACGAAAGCCATCCTCTCGGTCTGCACCAGAATTTCCTCCGACCTGCGAAGACCTCATCACATGCAACAACGTTTTCTGAATGCCTTGCTGGTTGCCCTCATCGCCAGCTTCGGCATCTCTGGCGATCCGGCACACGCCCAGGCCCAAACGACGCCCAAGGTGCAGCCCGGCGAGGGGCGGCCTTACGAGGTTGTCGACAGCGAGGTATGGGACGTGCCCGATCCGGTTTCAGGCCGCGGCTACCAAGTCTTCGTTGCTTTGCCGCCGTCCTATGCGAAGCAGCCGCGGCAGCGCTACCCCGTGCTGTATGTGACTGACGCCGACTACGCTTTCCCGATCGTCCGGCAGTTGGGGCGCCGCCTGAACGTTGAAGGGCCTCAGATCGAGGAATTCATCCTCGTCGGCCTGTCTTACGCAAAGGGCGAGGACGGCGCGGTCAGCCGCCAGCGCGACTACACACCGACACCGAACGGCCCCAGCACCGCGCCTGCCAATGCGGTCCACGGTCAGGCGCGCGCCTATCAAGAATATCTGCGCAACCAGGTAAAGCCGTTCATCGCCGCTCGCTACCGGGCCGACCCGGCCAGAGCAATCTTTCTCGGCCACTCCTACGGCGCCCTGCTTGGGATGCAGATCCTTTTCACCGAGCCCGGCTTGTTCAACGGCTATATCCTCGGCAGCCCATCTCTCTGGTACGACAAGCGACATGCCTTGAAGCTCGAAGCGAGCTACGCCAAACAGAACCGGGACCTGACGGCGAATGTCTATCTTTATGTCGGCGCCTATGAGGCGCTGCGCAAAGGTGTTCGGCGCTACAACCAGACGGTAGACATGGTTGCCGACAACCAGGCGCTGGAGACGGCGCTACAGAGCAGAAAGTACCCAAGCTTGAAGCTGAAGTCAGCGGTCCTGAACGACGAAGACCATCTCACCGTCGCGCCGCGTGGCTTTACGCAGGGCATGAAGTATCTGCTCTCGGCGCACTGACAAATCACAGCGAACAGACAACTCGTCAACTCTTTGTGAGTGCGTATGTAGGAAGGAGTGAAACTGCAGCCTCACACCATCTTTCTGTGAATCAGCGGAAGCCCGGCTTCGGACAGAAGCAGTCATTCGGCGTCGCCACGCAGTCGCTTGCGAGTTGACTAGGAGAACTACGCCGCACTGACAGCCGGCAACGGGCTCGTCACCACCTCGACCCTTCGAGGTCCGCGGGCCATCTTCAAGCCGGAATCTCGCGCTCCAGCCGGCATAGGAAAGATCGCGCCACTTTTACACCTCGGCAACGCGCACGCAGGTCGCCAGGCGCGTAGACGACGCATTCATCGATCAGGGCCTCTTGCACCAATCAGATCGCGCACGGCAATGGCCATCACCAAAAGCGCCAAGCCGGCGGCGGTCAGGGTTGCCGCCGCGTAGAAGCTGATCAGGGCCCAGTAAAGGACAGGCTGCTCGACGGCAAGGATGTCAGGTCCTTTGCGGTTGTTGAGCACGCCGGTGCGCACGCTTTCCACCACTTCGATCGCTCCAATAAGGCACCCCCAGCCGATCAAGGTCGCGACGGCGAGGGCTGCCATCGACTGTAGCCACGGCCGTCGGCGGTTCGGGGCATTCGGACGGCCCGTCACGTGCTCACTGCGTTGGCAAACGTCAACCGATTCCCGAAGGAATGCCGAACTGTCACCTCACGCGTGCCCCACCCCGTATCCTCGATGCCAGGACACGCATGGCCGTACTGCTTGGCTGCCATCCCGGCATGAAAGCCATCGATTCCGTTGCATGCAACGCACAGGACTGCACCGCGGCAGGTGCCGCTGTGTTCGGCCAAGTGCTGCACACGGCCTTCGCGCGACCCCTGGAGGTACGGTGGCAGCATAGGCCCAAAGCGATGTTGCTCCACAAGCGTTGTTTCCTTTTAGTTAATCTCATGTGCGCGAACTCATCAGACGCACGTTGTCCGTCTCCGGATTATCGAAGGGCCCATATTCACAATGAAGTACATGAATCGACACTGGGCCCCAGCCGAAATCCGTAGGAATTTTTGATGGTGGGACGGGGATTCACACATCCTAAATGGGCCTTTTCCATTGCCTCGGGGGTGTGTCAATCCATTCCAGCTCTAGCTTTCATGATCGCGCGAAATTGTCGAGAGCAGCGCCCTTTGCGATGGCAAGGCGACCGGCTGCAGTCGGCCAAGAGCGGAAGTTCGTCGGCGCCTCTCAGCTTTCCAGACGGGGCGCGCCTGCTTCCCGCCCCTTCAATACAGTGAACCGAAAATGACGCCTGAAGAAAGCCAAGCCAATCAGTCGATTCTCGACGGCGTGGAAGCCGTCGGTGGCGGCTACGTGTGGGACGCGGAGGTCTTTGCGGTCACTCTTATAGATGTATCTTTGGCGGACGATAAGGTCATTCCGCTTTGCGGTCTGCGAGGCATCCAGCAAATTGCGCTCGACGCCTCGCGGCTCTCCATAGCGACCATCGCGGCATTGGCAGGCATCACCGGGTTGCAGTCGCTTGTGCTCGCGCGACGCACCTTCACCGAGAGTCAGCGGAACGAGCTCAGTCGATGGGGGCCTCAGATTGTTGAGGTCGATGACTAGGGCTCGTTGCGGCCACAAGCAGCCACTCGGCGGGCTCATCGAATATGAAAATCGAAGATGGCCAGATCGAGTTCCGGCGCCGCCTCAAGGCTGCTGGCAAGAAGGTAACTGGCCTGATGCCCGGCACCAACGCAGGTTGGCGCAGGAGCAGAGACTATGCAGCCGGGCGATCACTTGACATGAATTCTGGGCGAGCACTTTGCCATCGGCGAGCTCGCCTCGCACGTCGGCATGCCAGCCAAATACCGCGCCATCGTGCCGGTGCCCGTCTCTGAAAGGGTCGTGCCGTTAGTCGCGTCGTATCCAGGCTATCGACCGAAAACTTCCAATCACTGCATGGCCAGGTCCAGCCCCATCCAATTGCAAAATTCAAAGGTGAGGAAGAGCACGAGGAACGCAGAAGCGACGAACGCCCCGCCCACCTTGATGGATGTCAGTACCACTGCGGCTGTCTTTTGATTCTTGTCCTTCTGTCCCCGTTCGTAGTGCCACTTGACGGCTAGATACATGCCCACGCTGAGCACGAGAACCTTGAAAATAACAAAAGAGATAGGGATTGAATTCATGATTGAAGGGATATCAATGGTGACAGACGGCGAAGTGCTCGAGTGCGGCGATTAGCTCAATAGACCAATGAAGAAACGGTCAATCAATCAATCAATCTAACGAAACGGTAGCGGTCAGCTAAATGGGCGTCCGCAAGACGCGTCGAAAGGCGGCGCAGTCTGCCTGCACCACAGAAGCACTCTCATCGTGCTGTCGAGTGTTTGTCTTCCAGGCTGATACGTACAGAACCAGATCAGCTGAAAATTTTCGTATCAGATGAAAGGAGGCCGGTAGTCTCGCCGGGGCGGGCCGACGTCTGATATGACAATCTCTGGAGCGGTCCAGAACGACCGTATCAGAAAGAGATGCCCATGAACCGCTACGAGAAGCTTGCCGACAACATCGCTCAGCGTATTCGCGCGGGTAGCCTGAAGGCGAACGATCGCCTTTCCTCCGTGCGCGAACTGAAGTCGCAAATGGGCATCAGTGCGTCCACCGTGTTCTCTGCTTACTACCTGCTGGAGGCGCAAGGGCTTGTCGAAGCTCGGCAGCGGTCGGGGTACTTCGTTCGAGCGGGCGCGGAAATGCCGGCCAACGAACTCGCCGCCAGCGCGCCTGTCCTGCGGTCCATGTCGGTCGACGTCTCGTCGCTTGTCTTTCAGGTCCTTGCACAGGCTCGCGAGCGCGATATGGTCCCGCTCGGCTCGGCCTTTCCGTCGCCAGAGCTGTTTCCCTTCG
Organism: Variovorax sp. GW460-12-1-14-LB1; assembly: GCF_059423605.1. NCBI lineage: Bacteria > Pseudomonadati > Pseudomonadota > Betaproteobacteria > Burkholderiales > Comamonadaceae > Variovorax > Variovorax sp. GW460-12-1-14-LB1. The sequence goes on along the minus strand of NZ_JBWKYF010000014.1, from coordinate 111,161 downwards.
AGCAACTTGCCGCCGGCCTGACGCGAGCGCTCAAGCGGATGGATCCTTGGCAGACCGTCGAGGATTTGTCACCAGGAAACGCCTTATTACGCCATCAGATCTCCCTGCGTTACGGCAGCGTCGGGATGGATGTTCCTGCGTCTGAACTGGTCATCACCAGCGGGGCGATGGAAGCACTCAATCTTGCGCTCGAATCGGTGACGCAGCCAGGCGACGTCGTGGCGATCGAAACGCCAACCTTTTACGGTGCGTTGCAGGCACTGGAGCGGCGCGGTCTTCGCGCGGTCGAGGTTGAGACGCACCCGCGAACAGGCGTAGATCTCGACTCTCTTGCTCGCGTGATCGACCAGCATCCGGTGAAGGCCTGCTGGTTCATGCCGACCTTCCAGAATCCAATGGGCTGCACCATGAGCGACACAGCCAAAGAGCAACTGGTCAGCATGCTCGCCACCCGCGCCATACCGCTGATCGAAGACGACGTGTACGGCGAGCTCGCGCATGGGGCTCGGAGACCGCCACCAGCCAAGGCCTGGGACCGGGATGGCTGGGTGCTGCACTGCAGTTCTTTCTCGAAATCCCTGGCACCCGGATATCGCATCGGTTGGGTAGCGGGCGGTCGCTTTGCAGCCACTTTGGGTCGCAACAAGTTGATGAGCTCGCTGGCGACGGCACTCCCCTCGCAACTGGCGTTGCAGGAGTACCTGCAACACAAGAGTTTCGATCGTCACCTGCGCGCCCTGCGGCATTCGCTCAGCCGCCAGCAGGCTGCATGCTTGCGATTTATCGATCGATACTTTCCAACTGGAACGCGGGTCACGCGCCCCGAGGGTGGCTATTTCCTGTGGCTCGCGCTGCCAGAAGGTATCGACTCGCTCGCACTGCACCAGGACGCTCTTCGGCTCGGCATAGGCGTAGCGCCGGGCCATTTGTTTTCAGCCGACCGCCGATACACCCGGCACCTGCGCATCAACTACGGGTATCTCGGCGACCCGCGCTTGGAAGGGGCTATCAGGAGTCTTGGAGAGCTCGCCAACGCGCAGCTGAAATCTACAACTGGGAAATCGGGGCCCATCTTCGAGGAACGTTCGTCGAGACCCTAGTTAGCGTCCATGCAGGTCGAGGTCCGCCGCCTTCGACTGACTCTCAACGTCACGCGCGCCGCTTCTGTCCAGTCGCGGCTTAAAGAACCCGCAGCACCTCAAACTGCTGTCGGGTTGGAGCGACCTGTATCGACACCTCATCACCCTCGCATTTGCCCAGCATTGCCCTACCCAAAGGGGCTTCGCCGCTGATGACCTGAACAAGCTGAGTGCCGCTGACCAACGTCATGCTGCCCCCATCCGGGCCGAGAAAGAGCTGTTGCTGCTTGTCGTCGGAATCGACCAGGCAGACCAACGCGCCGAGCCGTATTCCTATGCTGGCGTCGTAGGGACGCGGACGGAATTGGCGCCAATTGGCCATCGCCTGGCGTATGGCTTCGGCGCGCCGAGCTTGGCCGGTGGCCAGGTAGGCGGCTTCGAGTCCCAATGTGTCGTATTTGTTTTCGGCGATGTTCTCTTCGTGAGTCGCCGTTTCATGGGCTGCCCGCACTGCCTGTTCGGCTTGCAGCAGGTCTTCGGCGAGCCGTTCCAGCACCTGCTGTTGCAGCAAGAATTTATCCATGACGAAAGGTCGGTATCTCGAACAAGCGGGGGCAGGTTTTGATTATGAAGGGCTCCAGAAGCCTTCGACGCTTCTGTGGGCTGCAGGTTGACTTCAGCAATGGGCCTGAAGGCGACGGTCAGACGTCGTGACTGAAAGACAGCTCGCAGTCTGACGCGAACATTGAACGCAGTCATGCCAATGTCGACCGCAGCCGACACCGGTCCTTCGGACTTCTGCTTGTCCACCGCGCGCCTCTCACGAAAGCTCAGTGGTACGCCCCGCACATCCATCTGCAATCCACCGCAGCGATCGAACCGCCAACGCCACAGCCGCACTCATCGTGCGCAGGGCATCGGGTGCTCCCCGCAGCGAAATCAAGGAGGAGCCCGAAGGGCGGGGGACATTCGCGGAGGGGAGTACCCGGTGTCCTGTGCACGCGCCCCGAAGGCCCCCCAGCCGAGGCCGTCATCACACCGCCACAGCTAAGGAAACCCCCGATATATGAATGGTCATTGACCCCCTAGCATCGAGCGCTGCTCGCCTGTCAAGGTGTACGGATCGCGTCCCGGCGTCCGCCCGGTGACCTGGCGCCTGCCTCAGCTGCCCTTTCCTGCGATGACAACTCCTCCCGAGTCCGGCCCCACGCTGGACGCCGCCAGTCCCCTCCCCCCCGACATCGAAGCCGCCGACGAACCCACCAAGGTTCCCCTCGCCATCGAAGACTGGCTCACGGTCCTCATCATGGGTGCGCTGGCGCTCATCACGTTTGCCAACGTCATCGTGCGCTACTTCACCGACTCGTCCTTCGCGTGGACGGAGGAGTTCTCGGTGTTCCTCATGATCATGCTGGCGCTGGTGGCCGGCTCGGCCGCGGTGGCGCGCGACCGGCACATCCGCATCGAGTACTTCTCGGAAAGCGGCTCCATGGCGCGGCGCAAGCGCCTGGCCCAGTTCGGCGCGCTGATGATCGCCATTCTGTTCGCGCTGATCGGCGCACTCAGCATCCGCATGGTGTGGGACGACTACCGCTTCGAGGAAACCACACCCGGCATCGGCCTGCCCGCCTGGTGGTATTCGATCTGGCTGCCCATCGTGTCGTTCGCGATCGCGGGGCGTGCCATCGGCCTGATGGTGCGCCGTGGCCGCAAGACGAACTACAAGTCTGACGACAGCAACAGCAAGGGCGACGCCAAGTGATCGCCACCCTGCTCTTCGTCGCCTTCGTCGTGATGATGCTGGTGGGCGTGCCCATCGGCGCCGCGCTCGGCCTGGCGGGAGCGGCCTGCATCGCGCTGGCCAACGCCGACGCGCAGTGGTTCGGCCTGTTGGCCGTGCCGCAGAACTTCTACGCCGGCCTGGGCAAGTACCCGCTGCTGGCCATTCCGATGTTCGTGCTGGTCGGCTCCATCTTCGACCGCTCGGGCGTGGCGCTGAGGCTGGTCAACTTTGCCATCGCCATCGTGGGCCGCGGCCCCGGCATGCTGCCGCTGGTGGCGATTGCGGTGGCGATGTTCCTGGGCGGCATCTCGGGCTCGGGCCCGGCCAACGCCGCCGCCGTGGGCGCGGTGATGATCGCGGCCATGAGCCGCGCCGGCTACCCGCCGGCCTTCTCGGCCAGCGTGGTGGGCGCCGCGGCGGCGACCGACATCCTGATTCCGCCCTCGGTCGCGTTCATCGTGTACTCGGTGCTGGTGCCCGGCGCCTCGGTGCCGGCGCTGTTCGCGGCCGGCATGATCCCCGGCATCATGGCCGGCCTGGCACTGATGATTCCGGCCGTGTGGCTGGCGCGCAAGCACAAGATGGGCGCGCTCGAATCGACGCTGCCGCGCCCGCCGTTCTGGAAGAGTTTTCGCGAAGCGATCTGGGGCCTGGCGGCGCCGGTGCTCATCCTGGGTGGCATGCGCGCGGGCTGGTTCACGCCGACCGAAGCGGCCGTGGTCGCCGTGTTCTACGGCCTGTTCGTGGGCATGTGCATCCACCGGACGATCAAGGTGCGCGACCTGTTCGTGATCTTGCGCGAATCGGGCGAGCTGTCGGCGGTGATCCTGCTGGTGGTGTCGCTGGCGGGCATCTTCGCGTACTCGCTCTCGACGCTGGGCGTCATCGATCCGGTCACGCGCGCCATCGTGAATTCGGGGCTGGGCGAGTACGGCATCCTGGCGCTCCTGATCCTGCTGCTGATCACCGTGGGCATGTTCCTGGACGGCGTGTCGATCTTCCTGATCTTCGTGCCGCTCTTGCTGCCCATCGTGCAGCACTACAAGTGGGACCCGGTGTGGTTCGGCGTGATCCTCACGCTGAAGGTGGCGCTGGGCCAGTTCACGCCGCCGCTGGCGGTCAACCTCATGGTCTCGTGCCGCATCGCCAAGGTGCGCATGGAAGAAACCGTGCCGTGGGTGGGCTGGATGCTGTTCTCGATGTTCGTGGTGATGGTGCTGGTGATCGCCTTCCCCGAACTCGCGCTCTGGCTGCCGCGCAAGCTGGGCTACTGATTTTTTCGATCCATCGACAGACCAAGAGGAGACCTCTCTCATGAAATTCCGCCGCACCCTGCTGGGCCTTGCCGCCGTCGCCGCCACGCTCGGCCTGTTCTCGACCGGCGCGATGGCGCAGGCCACCTACAAGCCCGAGTACAAGATGTCGCTGGTGCTGGGCCCACCCACGCCGTGGGGCCAGGCCGGCAAGATCTGGGCGGACCTCGTGAAGGAGCGCACCCAGGGCCGCATCAACATCAAGCTGTACCCGGGCGTGTCGCTCATTCAAGGCGACCAGACGCGCGAGTTCAGCGCGCTGCGCCAGGGCGTGATCGACATGGCGGTGGGCTCGACCATCAACTGGTCGCCGCAAGTGAAGCAGCTCAACCTGTTCTCGATGCCCTTCCTGATGCCCGACTACGCGGCCATCGACGCGCTCACGCAGGGCGAGGTGGGCAAGGACATGTTCAAGACGCTCGACAAGGCCGGCGTGGTGCCGCTTGCCTGGGGCGAGAACGGCTTCCGCGAAATCACCAACTCGAAGAAGCCGATCAAGTCGCCGGCCGACATCAAGGGCATGAAGATCCGCGTGGTGGGCTCGCCCATCTACTCCGACATGCTCACCGCGCTGGGCGCCAACCCCACGCAGATGAGCTGGGCCGACGCGCAGCCCGCGCTCGCCAGCGGCGCGGTCGACGGCCAGGAGAACCCGCTGTTCCTGTTCACGGTGCTCAAGATGCACACGGTGGGCCAGAAGTTCGTCACCACCTGGGGCTACGTGGCCGACCCGCTGGTGTTCGTCGTGAACAAGGAAATCTGGGCCTCGTGGACGCCGGCCGATCAGGCCATCGTGCGCCAGGCCGCGCTCGATGCCGGCAAGCAGGAAATCGCCATCGCCCGCAAGGGCCTGGTCGAAGCCGACAAGCCCGTGCTGAAGGACATCGCGGCCATGGGCGTGACGGTGACCAACCTCACGCCGGCCGAGCGCGACGCCTTCGTGAAGGCCACGCGCCCGGTGTACGACAAGTGGAAGTCGACCGTCGGCGTCGACCTGGTGGCCAAGGCCGAGAAGGCCATCGCCGCGCGCGCGAAGTAAGCAGCCGCGCATCGCCGTGGATCGGGGCGGCATGACAATGTCGCCATGCACACCCTGATCATCGACACGGACCCCGGCGCGGACGACGTGATCGCGCTGCTGTTCGCCCTGGCGGCGCCCGAATCGCTGGCGATTCAGGCGCTGACCACGGTGGCGGGCAATGTTCCCCTGGCCAAGACCTCGCGCAACGCGCGCCTGGCCTGCGAATGGGCCGGACGGCCGGAGCTTCCGGTCTACGCCGGCGCCGAGCGGCCCCTGCAGCGCACGCCCATCTACGCCGCCAACATCCACGGCCGCGAAGGCCTCACGGGCGTGACCGTGCACGAGCCCGCCGTGCCGCTGGCCGAGGGCAGCGCCGTCGACTACCTCGTGCGCACGCTGCGCGCCGCGCCCGAGCACAGCGTGACGCTCGCCATGCTCGGCCCGCAGACCAACCTCGCGCTGGCGCTCGAACAGGCGCCCGACATCGTGCGCGGCCTGCGCGAGCTGGTGCTCATGGCCGGCGCGCACTTCAACGGCGGCAACATCACGCCGGTGGCGGAGTTCAACGTGTTCGCCGACCCGCATGCGGCCGAAGCGGTGCTCAAAAGCGGCGTGCCGATCACCATGCTGCCGCTGGACGTGACGCACAAGATCCTGACGAGCGACGCGCGCATCGCGCGGCTGCGCCAGCTGGGCAACCGCGCGGGCGCGATCGTCGCCGACATCCTCGACGCCTACGCGCCGCAGGAGATGGCCCACTACGGCATGCCGGGTGGCCCGGTGCACGACGCGACCGTGACGGCCTACCTGCTGCGCCCCGACCTGTTCCAGGGCCGCCGCATCCACGTCGAGATCGACAGCCGCGAAGGCATGGGCTTCGGCCAGACCGTGGCCGACTGGCACGGCAGCCTGAAGCGGCCGGCCAACGTGCAGTGGGTCATCGATGGCGATGCGCAGGGCTTCTTCGACCTGCTGACGGAACACATTGCGCGGCTGCCCTGAGCCTCCATCCCTTCAACCAAGCCCCATGAAAAAAGCCACGCTGCGGACAGCGTGGCTTTTTGTTTGGAGCGTCGCAGCGGATCAGTGCTGCAGGATCTTGTTCAGGAAGTCCTTGGTGCGCGGCTGACGGTTCTCCGGATGATTGAAGAACTCGTCCTTCGGGCAGTCTTCGAGGATCTTGCCGCCCACGTCGATGAAGATCACGCGGCTCGCAACCTTGCGGGCGAAAGCCATTTCGTGCGTGACCACCATCATGGTCATGCCTTCCTTGGCCAGGCTCACCATCACGTCGAGCACTTCGCCGACCATCTCGGGGTCGAGCGCCGAGGTGGGTTCGTCGAACAGCATCACGATCGGGTCCATCGACAGCGCACGGGCGATCGCCACGCGCTGCTGCTGGCCGCCCGACAGCTGGCCCGGGAACTTGTCCTTGTGCGCCATCAGGCCCACGCGGTCGAGCATCTTCAGGCCACGGGTCTTGGCTTCGTCGGGCGTGCGGCCCAACACCTTGATCTGCGCGATCGTGAGGTTCTCGGTCACCGACAGGTGCGGGAACAGCTCGAAGTGCTGGAACACCATGCCGACCTTGGAGCGCAGCTTGGGCAGGTTGGTCTTGGGGTCGTGCAGCGGGATACCGTTGACGGTGATCTCGCCCTTCTGGAAAGGCTCGAGCGCGTTCACGGTCTTGATGAGCGTGGACTTGCCGGAACCCGACGGGCCGCACACCACGACCACGTCGCCCTTGGAGATGTTCACCGAGCAGTCGTTGAGCACCTGCACCGGGCCGTACCACTTGGAGACGTTCTTGATTTCAATCATTTTTTCGGACATTTGTTTCTCTCCGGTTCAGTTCAGCCACTCAATCAGCGAATGATGGCGATTTTCTTGTGCAGGCGCTTCACCAGCCAGGAAAGGGCGTAGCACATGGCGAAGTACACGACCGCCGCCAGCAGATAGGCCTCGATCGGGCGACCGAAGTTCTTGCCCGCCGTTTCAAAGCCCTTGAGCATGTCGTAGGCACCGATGGCGTAGACCAGCGAGGTGTCCTGGAACAGGATGATGGTCTGCGTGAGCAGCACCGGCAGCATGTTGCGGAAGGCCTGCGGCAGCACCACGAGACGCATGTTCTGGCCGTAGGTCATGCCCACCGCCTGGCCCGCGTTCACCTGGCCGCGCGGGATCGACTGGATGCCCGCACGCATGATCTCGGAGAAGTAGGCCGCCTCGAACGCCACGAAGGTGATCACCGCCGAAATCTCGGAGCGGTAGTTCGAGCCGAGCGAACCGAACATCGAATAGAACGACGCCGGCACCAGCAGGAAGAACCACAGGATCACCATCACCAGCGGGATGCTTCGCATGCCGTTGACGTACAGGGCCGCGGGCGCATCGAGCCACTTCTTGCCCGACAGGCGCATGAGCGCCAGGATCGTGCCGAAGATCACGCCGCCGATCGTGGCCACCACCGTCAGCATGATGCTGAAGTAGAAGCCCTTGATGACGAAGTTGCTGATGACGTCCCAGTTGTAGAAGGACAGGTCGAGATTCATCATGTCAGTGTCCTCCGCCGCCAGCGCTGGCCGAGACGATGAAGCCCGGCACGCGGGTCTTCTTCTCGATGAACGCCATGAGCCGGTTGATGGCCAGGGCCGACACCACGTAGCACGCCGTCACCGCCAGGTAGACCTCGATGCCGCGCGAGGTTTCTTCCTGCGCCTGCATGGCGAACATGGTGAGTTCGGTGACCGACACGGCGAACGCGACGGACGAGTTCTTGAAGATGTTCATCGTCTCGCTCGTGAGCGGCGGGATGATGATGCGATACGCCATCGGCAGGATCACGTAGCGGTAGTACTGCGGCGTGGTGAAACCCACCGCCATGCCCGCATAACGCTGGCCCTTGGGCAGCGCCTGGATGCCGGAGCGCACCTGCTCGGCGATACGCGCCGAGGTGAAGAAGCCCAGTGCCAGCACCACGAGGATGAAGCTCGGCACGCCCTTCATCACGGGGATGAGTGCCGGAATCACGTGGTACCAGAGGAAGATCTGCACCAGCAGCGGGATGTTGCGAAAGAGCTCCACCCATGCATTGCCGAAGCGCACGAGCCACGGGCTGTCGGGCAGCGTGCGGATGATGCCGATCAGCGAGCCCAGCACCAGCGCGACGATCAGCGCCAGCAGCGCGACCGACACGGTCCAGCCCCAGGCCGAGAGCATCCATTGCAGGTAGCTCGGATATTCCCCCCCGGGGTCTTGCAGGAAGACCTGCCAATCCCAGTTTCCCATGTGTGTTTACTCCTTCAGCTTCTTTTCGAAAAACCGTCCCTTGAAAAGAAACGCCCACCGCGAAAGGTGGGCGTCCATTCACGCAGCGACGCGCGCTTATTCCTTGGTGACGTACTCTTCGGCCGGCTTGTCGTTCGGGTTGGCCCACGCGTTCTTGGTGGCTTCGCCCAGCGGCAGGTTGATGGTCACGTTGGCCGGGGGAATCGGCTTGAGGAACCACTTGTCATACAGCTTGGCGAGTTCGCCCGACTTGGCCTGTGCCTTGATGCTGTCGTCCACGGCCTTCTTGAAGGCCGGGTCGTCCTTGCGGATCATGATGGCGATGGGTTCCACGGCCAGCACGTCGTTCAGGATCTTGTAGTCCTTGGGCGACTTCGACTTGGCAGCCAGGGCAGCCAGGATCGAGCCATCCATCACGAAGGCGTCGGCACGGCCGGTTTCCAGCAGCAGGAAGCTGTCGGAGTGGTCCTTGCCGTAGACCTCCTTGAAGGTCAGGTTCTCGGCGCGCTTTTGCTTGCGCACGGTCTGCAGCGGCGTGGTGCCGGTGGTGGTGGCGACCGTCTTGTCCTTCAGGTCGGCCAGCGAGTTGATGCCCGAGTTGGCCTTGACGACGATCTTGGTTTCTTCGACGTAGGTGGTCACGCCGAAAGCCACGTCCTTCTGGCGGGTGGCGTTGTTGGTGGTGGAGCCGCACTCGATGTCCACGGTGCCGTTCTGCACGAGGGGGATGCGGTTCTGCGAAGTCACGGGCTGGTACTTGACTTCGAGCTTCTTGCCAGCGGCCTTCTCCAGGTCCTTGATGATGTTGGCGCAGACGTCGTAGTGGAAGCCGGTGTACTGGCCATTGCCGAGCGTGTACGAAAGGCCGGAGGACTCACGCACGCCTTCGGTGATGGTGCCCGAGGCCTTGATCTTGGCCAGGGTGTCATTGGCCTGTGCAAAGGCGCCGCTGGTGGCGAGCGCTGCGACAGCCAATGCCAATACTTGTTTTTTCATACGAAAAGCTCCTGAGGGTGACTGAAACAAATAGAACGAAATTCTAGACACTCGCATTTTGCGGGATACCCGGACCAACCCGGTGCATTCCACGGGCATCGCCGCCCGCCTCGCACCGGCCGCGCCCATCGGGGCGCCAGCCTGGTGCAATCCAGACATTTCGCATTGTCCGACTTTCACTAAGCAGCCTTTGTGCCCGCGTTGGAGCGGCTGTGTGCGTGGTGCAAGCAGCGACCGGCGATCCCCGGCGTGCGACGGCCGAAAAAAACTGCCGCGACTGTAGTGGCGCCGTGGCCGGGCCGCCAATGCTGATTGCGGGGGGTCGTATGCGTGGTGCTTATAGATTGTGCAGCGCACAAATCCACAGCCATTCACCATTCACACTCGCCCGCTCACTGCGGCGGCTGGGTTCCGACCAGGTAGGACCACAGCGCGTCGGCCGTGCGCTTGGGCTGCAGGCTTTCGGACAGACCGGCCCGGGCCGCCGAGCGGCCGGCGCCGCCCTTCACCGGGACCGGCGCGGTGGGCCGCTCGCGGTAGGCGCGGATCTCCATCTTGGCCTCGAGGCTGTCGATCTCGGGCGGCAGCGCGCTCACGAGCTTGCGCGCCTTGATCTCCTTGCGCACCGCGCTTTGCGGGAGGAAGGCGATGCCGTGGCCTTCGAGCGCCATCACCTTCAGGCCTTCGGCCATGTCGGTCTCGTAGACGCGGTCCAGGTGGATGGCGGTGCCCGACTCTTTCAGCAACTGGTCGACCACGCGCCCGAGGTACGCGCCCGGCGCATAGCCCAGGTAGGGCAGCGGCTGGCCCGGGCGGCCCGGCAGCCGGTAGCGCGGCGCGCCCTCGGCATCGGCCTTGACCCAGGGGGCGACGGTTTCCTCGCCCAGGCTGACCATCTCGTACTTGTTGGCATCGAGCTGCAGCGGCTGCGAGGGGTGGTGGTAGGCAATGAGCAGGTCGCAGCTGCCCTCGACCAGCCGCAGCACCGCGTCATGCACGTTGAGCGCGATGAGGCGGCTCTTGATCGGCCCGAAGTGCTCGCGCAGGCTGGTGACCCACGAGGGAAAGAAGGTGAAGGCCAGCGTGTGCGGCACGGCGATCTCGATCACGTCCTGGCCGGCGGCCGAGTGCCCGCGCAGCATGGCGCGCGTGCTCTGCAGCGACTGCAGCATCTCGATGGCCTGGCTGTACAGCGTCTGGCCCGCGGGCGTGAGCCGCGTGGGATAGGAGCTGCGGTCGACCAGGTCGGTGCCGGCCCATCCTTCGAGCGCCTGGATGCGCCGCGAGAACGCCGGCTGCGTCACGTGCCTCAACTGGGCCGAGCGGCTGAAGCTGCGGGTTTCCGCCAAGCTGATGAAGTCTTCGAGCCACTTTGTTTCCATACGCGGCGATTATGCGAGCGCCGCGCCATACTGGGCGCCCCCTCCTTTTCCCGCATGCGCCATGCCTTTCGACGACCTGCCTGAGCTCAGCGCCACCGAACTTTCGCGCAAGATCGCGGCCCGCGACGTGTCCTGCCGCGAGGTGATGCAGGCGTCGCTCGCCCGCATCGACGCGCTCAACCCGCGATTCAACGCCATCGTCTCCCTGCGCGACCCCGCCCAGCTGCTGGCCGAGGCCGACGAACGCGACGCCGAGCTGGCGCGCGGCGAACGGCGCGGCTGGATGCACGGCTTTCCGCTGGCCGTGAAGGACCTGAGCCACGCCGCCGGCCTGCCGACCTCGATGGGCTCGCCGCTGTCGCCGCGCTCGCCCGCGCGCACCGACAGCCTGCATGTGGCGCGCATGCGCACGGCCGGCGCCATCGTCATCGGCAAGACCAACACGCCCGAGTTCGGGCTCGGCTCGCACACCTACAACACGGTGTTCGGCATCACGCGCAATGCCTACGCACCCGATCGCAGCGCGGGCGGCAGCAGCGGCGGCGCGGCCGTGGCGCTGGCCCTGGGCATGCTGCCCGTGGCCGACGGCAGCGACATGATGGGATCGCTGCGCAACCCCGCCGCCTTCAACAACGTGATCGGCCTGCGCCCCTCGCGCGGCCGCGTGCCCGGCGACCCGGAGCAGGAACTCTTCTTCCAGCAGCTGGGCTGCGAGGGCCCGATGGGCCGCACCGTGGAAGACACGGCCCGGCTGCTGGCCGTGCAGGCGGGTTTCGACACGCGCGTGCCGCTGTCGTCGCCGCACGCCCTGCCCTCGCCCGACGACCTGCAGCTGGACGGCGACAGCCGCGGCCTGCGCATCGGCTGGCTCGGCAGCCTCTGGCCCGAGCTGCCGCTGGCGCCGGGCGTGCGCGAACTCGGCGAGCAGGCGCTCGACACCTTCCGCACCATCGGCTGCGAAGTCGAGCCCTGCACGCTCGACGTGCCGCGCGAGCACAACTGGAGCGCCTGGCTGCGATTGAGGCAACTGCTGGTGGGCGGCAAGCTCGGCGCCTACCTGAGCGACCCGAAGCTGTTCGCCCAGCTCAAGCCCGAGGCGCAGTGGGAGATCGAGCAGAGCCGGCACCTGGACGCCGCCTCGCTGTACCAGGCCTCGCACTACCGATCGAACGTGTACCGCGCGTTCCTGAAGCTCTTCGAGCGCTTCGACTTCGTGGTCGCGCCGACCGCGCAGGTGTTCCCCTTCGACGCCGAGCTGCACTGGCCGGCCGAGGTGAACGGCGTGAAGAGCGACACCTACCACCGCTGGATGGAGATCGTCACGCCCTTCACGCTGGCGGGCCTGCCCACGCTCAATGTGCGCGCGGGCTTCGGCGACGGCGGGCTGCCGATGGGCCTGCAGCTGGCCGGGCCGATCCATGCCGACCTCGACGTGCTGCGGCTGGGCCATGCCTACGACCAGGCCTGCGGCTGGTCGGCGCGGCGCCCGCCGGCCCTCTCCTGATCGGTTCTGATCAGATCGGCGTGAGCACGCCGCGCCCCGCGAAGTGCCCTTGGGCGTTCGCGAGGAAGTGGTCCACCGACTTCTGCGTGGCCTCGGGCGACCAGCCCGCCATGTGCGGCGTGAGCAGCACGTTGTCCAGGCCGATGAGCGGCTCGGGGCGCTTGGGCTCGCTCTCGTACACGTCCAGGCCCGCGCCCGCGATGCGGTGCTCGCGCAGCGCCTTCGCCAGCGCCTCGGTGTCGACCACGCTGCCTCGGCCGATGCTCACGAGGTAGCCCTGAGGCCCCAGCGCATCGAGCACCTCGGCGTTGACCAAGTGCTTGGTCGCCGGCCCGCCCGGCGCGGCCAGTACCAGGAAGTCGGCCCAGGTGGCGAGCGACTTCAGGTCGTCGAAGTAGCGGTGCGTGGCGCCTTCGCGTGGCTTGCGGTTGTGATAGCCGATGGCCATGTCGAAGGCGGCGGCGCGCTTGGCGATCTTCTGGCCGATGGTGCCCAGCCCCAGGATGCCGAGCTTCTTGCCCGACACGTTCGGCGGCTGCGGAATGGCTTCGCGCCACACGCCTTCGCGGCACAGGCGGTCGAGCGTGCGGAACTCGCGCACGATGCTGATCAGCAGGCCGAAGGCATGGTCGGCCACGCAGTCGTCGTTGGTGCCCGCGCCGTTGGCGGTGGCGATGCCGCGTGCGCGCGTGACCTCGAGCGGCACGCCTTCGTAGCCCGCACCCATGCAGCAGACCAGCTCGAGCGCCGGCATGGCGTCGATCTCGGCCGGCGTGAGGCCGATGACGCCGATGGTCAGCACCGCGCGGAATTTGGGGCCGTGCTCGGCGATGGCGGCGGCGCGCTGCGCGTCGCCGAAGGCGTAGGTCATGTCGTAGACCTCGGCAATCTGGGCCTGGTGGGCGCTCGAGAGGCTGTTGAGCACCAGCAGGGGAATCTTGGTCGACACGTCTGAACTCCTAGGGTCGGTGAAAAGAAAGAAGGGGTGAATGATCGGGCTAGAGCATCGGCACTGCTTCGCTCTTCTGCAAAGCCCACATCTGGGCGTAGCGGCCCTGCTGCGCGAGCAGATCAGCATGCGTGCCGCGCTCGACGATCACGCCCGATTCGAGCACCAGGATCTCGTGCGCCTCGACCACGGTCGAGAGGCGGTGCGCGATGACCAGCGTGGTCTTGCCCTGCGCGGCGCTGCGCAGCTCCGACTGGATCGCGCGCTCGTTGGCCGAGTCGAGCGCCGAGGTGGCCTCGTCGAAGATCACGATCGGCGGGTTCTTCAGCAGCGTGCGCGCGATGGCCACGCGCTGCTTCTCGCCGCCCGAGAGTTTCAGGCCGCGCTCGCCCACCGTCGTCTCGTAGCCCTTGGGCGTGGCCGAGATGAAGTCGTGGATGCGCGCGGCACGCGCCGCCCCTTCGACCTCTTCGCGCGTCGCGCCGGGGCGGCCGTAGGCGATGTTGTATTCGACCGTGTCGTTGAACAGCACCGTGTCCTGCGGCACGATGCCGATGGCGCGGCGCACGCTGGACTGCTGCACGGTGCGGATGTCTTCGCCGCCGATGGTGATGCGGCCCTGCTGCACGTCGTAGAAGCGGTACAAGAGGCGCGCCAGCGTCGACTTGCCCGAGCCCGACGGGCCGACCACGGCCACCGTCTTGCCGGAAGGAATCTCGAAACTCACGTGCTTGAGGATGGGGCGATCGGGCTCGTAGGCGAAGCTCACGTCCTCGAAGCGGATGGTGGAATCGACGCCCGCCAGCGGCTGCGCACCGGGCGTGTCGCGCACCTCGCGCTCCTTCTCCATCAGCACGAACATCTTGTCCAGGTCGGTCAGGCTCTGCTTGATCTCGCGGTAGATCACGCCCAGGAAGTTGAGCGGAATGTAGAGCTGGATCATGAAGGCGTTGACCATCACCAGGTCGCCCAGCGTCATGCGCCCTTCGACCACGCCCGAGGTGGCGCGCCACAGCATCAGCACCAGGCTCACGGCGATCAGCAGCTGCTGGCCGGTGTTGAGCATGCTCAGCGTGCGCTGGCTCTTGATGGCGGCCTTGCGGTAGCGGTCGAGGCTGGCGTCGTAGCGCCTGGCCTCGAAGTCTTCGTTGTTGAAGTACTTGACGGTCTCGTAGTTCAGGAGCGAATCGACCGCGCGGCTCTGGGCCATGGAGTCGAGCTCGTTCATGGTCTTGCGGAACTGTGTGCGCCACTCGGTCACCGTCACGGTGAAGGTGATGTACAGCACCAGCGCCACGCCCGTGATCCACACGAACAACGCGTCGAACTTCACGCCCAATATGGTGAGCACCAGCGCCAGTTCGATGATGGTCGGCACGATGCTGTACAGCGACATCGAAATGAGCGAGTGCACGCCGCGCGTGCCGCGCTCGATGTCGCGCGTCATGCCGCCGGTCTGGCGCTCCAGGTGAAAGCGCAGGCTCAGCGCATGCAGGTGGCCGAACACCTGCAGCGCGATGCTGCGCGCCGCGCCCTCGGTGGCCTTGGCGAAGATCAGCTCGCGCAGCTCGTTGAACAGCGATGTCGAAAAGCGCAGCAGCCCGTAGGCCACCAGCAGCGCCATCGGCACGACGAGCAGCGCCTGCGCCATGTCGGGCTTGGGCGTCATCGTGTCGACGAGGTTCTTGAGCAGCACCGGCACGCCCACGTTCGCCACCTTGGCCGCGATCATGAAGCCGAGCGCGGCGATCACCCGCCACTTGTACTGCCAGAGGTAGGGAAACAGGCGGCGCAGGGTCGCCCAGTCGGAACGGTCGGAGCGCGCGGGCGGATGGCCGCCAGGCGCATGGGGAGAGGAGGAAAGGGCTTCGCCGCTTCGGCGCATGGGGGACAATCGTGGGTGTTGTTGTTGCTTCAGATTGTGCCCATGTCCTCCCCTTCCAGTGCCGCTTCCGCCGCAGCGGCCGCCGCCGCCACCCTCAAGAGCCTGCCCACCGACATGGAGCTGGTGCTCAAGGTCATCCCGATGCCGGCCGACTGCAACGCCAACGGCGACATCTTCGGCGGCTGGGTCATGGCGCAGTGCGACCTGGCCGGCTCGGTGATCCCGGCGCGCTACGCCAAGGGCCGCCAGGCCACGGTGGCGGTCAACGAGTTCATCTTCAAGCAGCCGGTGCGGCTGGGCGACATCCTCTCGTTCTATTCGAAGCTGGTGCGCGTGGGCCGCACCTCCATCACGGTGACGGTCGAGGTGTTCGCCGAGCGCTTCCGCGCCCAGGGCGAGTACATCAAGGTGACGCAGGCCACCTTCACCTACGTCGCCATCGACGACAACGGCCGCCCCCGTCCCATCGAGCAGCCGGCGGCCTGAGCCGCCTTCAGGCGACGCCCATGCCGGCGTCGCGCACGCGCTCGAAGCACTCGAACTCGCGGTTGATCCAGCGCGCGTCGCGCCGCTCCACGCGGCGGATGTAGACCGACTGCACCACGTCGCGCGTGTGGGCGTCGATCTCGACCGGCCCGCGCGGGCTGTCCAGCCGCAGGCCGCGGAACGCATCCACCAGCCGCTCGGCGCCCGCCTTGCCGCCGCGCGCACCGGGCGCGCTCAGCGCGGCGTCGATGGCCGCGAGCCCGTCGTGCGCCGCCACGGCGAAGTAGCCCGGGCGCAGGTGGCTGCCGTACTCGGTCTCGAAGGCGCCCGCGAAACGCCGGTTGGCCGGCGACTCGTGGGCGAAGGAATAGTGGTGGCTGGTGACCAGCCCCTCGGCCAGTTCGCCGATGCCGTCCAGGTAGTGGTCGTCGGTCGCGTCGCCCGTGGCGAGCAGGCGGATGCCGGTATCGGCCATGCCGCGGTCGCGCCAGAACTTCAGGAAGATGGCCGGCATCTGGCCCGACGGCAAAAAGAAGAACACGGCCTGCGGCTTGAGCTCGCGCAGGCGCAGCATGTAGGCCGAATAGTCGAGCGTGTTCAACGGCACGCGCAGCATCGCGCCCACGCGCCCGCCGCCCGCGGTGATGCCGGAGACGAAGGCGCTTTCGGCGTCCACGCCCGAGGCGTAGTCGGCCACCACGGTGCACACGTCGCGCAGCCCCTGCTGCAGCGCCCAGCGCGCCAGCGGCGCCGTGACCTGTGCGATGGTGAACGACACCCGCACCATGAACGGCGAGCGCCCGGGGATGCCCGAGGAGGCGGCGTTCATGATCACGGTCGGCACGCGCGCCTGCGTGGCAACGGTGCCGACGGCGTAGGCGTTGGAGCTGAAGTCCAGCCCCGTGAGCAGGTCGACGCGCTCGCTCTCGATGAGGTCTTGCGCCTGGCGCCGCGCCTGTTCGGGCGCGCTGCCGGGCACGTCGCGGCGCAGCAGCTCCACCGGCCGGCCCGCGATCTGCTGCTTGTGGTCGGCCAGCCAGACCGCCATGCCGGCGTCGAACTGCCGCCCGCCGCCCGCATAGGGCCCCGACCACGAGCCGATGACCCCGATGCGCAACGGCCGCACGCGCGCCAGCACCAGCGAGGGCGCCGCGAGCGAGCCCGCGAGTAAGCCCAAAGCATGCCGGCGCGTCGGCCCGAATGCTACTTTTTCAGTAGCACGCATCGCCCGTGTGGCGGGCATTGTGGGCGGATTGACGTCTGGAGCAGGCACGAGGAACAGTGTACGCAGGCACCGTCCGCAGGCAAGTCCACGGAAGGCTTAGACCTTCGAGAAATCGGGCTTGCGCTTCTGGCGAAAGCTGCTTCGCGCCGCTTGCGCGGCTACGCCTCTGTTCGAGGCGTCGGATTTCAGCACTTGCTGAAATCCGGCTTGCGCTTTTCCATGAACGCACCGAACGCTTCCTTGGCAGCCGGCTCGCGCAGCATGCGGCCGAAGCTCGCGCCTTCTTCGCCCATGCGCTCGAGCACGGCGGGCATCTGCGTCTTCTTCAGCAGGCGCTTGGTCTCGATCAACGCGCTCAGCGGCTTGGCCGCGAGCTTGCGCGCCTGCGTCTGTGCGATGCCGTTGGCTTCGGTCGGCGGCACCACGCGGTTGACCAGGCCCACTTCGAGCGCGGCCTCGGCCATGAAGGGCTCGCCCAGCAGCAGGGCTTCGGCGGCGCGGTGGTAGCCCAGCATCTGCGGCACCAGCAGGCTCGACGCAGCCTCGGGGCACAGGCCCAGGTTGACGAAGGGCATCGAGAAGGCCGCGTTGTCGCCCGCGTAGACGAGGTCGCAGTGGAACAGCATCGTGGTGCCGATGCCCACGGCCGGGCCGCACACGGCGGCGACGATGGGCTTGGGGAAGGTGGCGATGCCGCGCAGGAAGCGGAACACCGGCGATTCCTGCGTGGAGGCCGGGCCGTTGAGAAAGTCGCCGATGTCGTTGCCGGCGCTGAAGATCGTCGGGTCGCCCTGGATCAGCACGCAGCGCACGGCCGCTTCGCTCTCGGCCGTGGCGAGCGCATCGGCCAGCGCGGCATACATGCTGCTGGTGATCGAGTTCTTCTTGTCGACGCGGTTGAAGGTGATGGTCATCACGCCGGCTTCGGTGTGGACGAGGATGTCGCTCATGGAAAGATCCTTGGGTAGGTAAAACGGGGGGCGACGCGCTCAAGCGTCGATGGCTTCGCGGACGAAATCGAGGCGGTCCTGGCCCCAGAACATCTGGTCGCCGACGAACATGGTGGGAGCGCCGAACACGCCGCGCTCCACCGCCTCCTGCGTGACCGCCTTGAGGCGGTCTTTCACTTCCTGCGCGCCGGCCAGCGCGAGCAGGCCCGCGGCGTCGAAGCCCGCATTTTGCAAGACGGCGCCGACGGTCGCGGGATCGTTCAGGTTCTTCGGCTCGACCCACATCGCATGGAACACCGCGTCGATGTAGGCACCGAAGCGTTCGGGCATCTTCATCTGCACGCCGGTGGCGCCGCGCATCAGCAGCAGCGTGTTGATCGGGAAGTGCGGGTTGTGCACGAAGGGCACGCCGTAGCGCCTGGCGAAGCGCTGCAGGTCGGTCGTGAGGTACGGGCCCTTGGCCTTGATCTCGGCGGGCGAATGGTTGCCCGTGGCCTGGAACACGCCGCCCAGCAGCATGGGCTTCCAGACCAGTTCGGCGCCGGTGTCGGCGCACACGTGCGGCAGCTGCGTGGCGGCCAGGTAGGCGGCGGGGCTGCCGACGTCGAAATAGAACGCGACGGATTTCGTCATGGGTGTCTCCTTGTGGCTGTGCGTCGCGACGCGATGCGTAGCGCGGCGCCGGTCAGAACTTCTCGGACCAGGGGCGCATGTCCAGCTCGTGCGTCCACGCGTCGCGCGGCTGCGCATGCAGCATCCAGTAGCTGTCGGCGATGTGGTCCGGGTTCAGGATGCCGTCGCTGTCCTTCAGCGCGTAGCGCTCGGGGAAGTTGCTGCGGATGAACT
This sequence comes from Variovorax sp. GW460-12-1-14-LB1, assembly GCF_059423605.1. Taxonomy (NCBI): domain Bacteria; kingdom Pseudomonadati; phylum Pseudomonadota; class Betaproteobacteria; order Burkholderiales; family Comamonadaceae; genus Variovorax; species Variovorax sp. GW460-12-1-14-LB1. The sequence goes on along the minus strand of NZ_JBWKYF010000014.1, from coordinate 92,454 downwards.
CGGTGTCGATGGCGCCGTCGACCACGACGTGCGCGACGTGGATGCCCTGCGGCCCCAGTTCGCGCGCCATCGATTGGGCCAGCGCGCGCAGGGCCATCTTGGCGCCCGAGAAGGCGCCGAAGTTGGCCGCGCCGCGCAGCGAGGCCGTCGCGCCCGTGAAGATGATCGTGCCGCGGTGGCCGCCTGCGGGCATCTCGCGCGCCACCATGCGTTTCGCCACTTCGCGGCCGTTGAGGAAGCCCGAGAAGCAGGCCATCTCCCACACCTTGAAGTACTTGCGCGCGGACTCGGTGAGGATGCTCTCGGGCACGTTCGCGCCGATGTTGAACACCATCACCTCGATCGGCCCGACGGTCGATTCGATCTGCTCGATGAGCGCCACTACTTCTTCTTCCTTGCGTGCATCGCAGGCGAAGGCGTGGGCCCGGCCGCCGTCGGCCTCGATCTGCGCCACCAGCGGCTGCAGCTTGTCGAGGCTGCGCCGCGTGACGCAGGTGGCGTAGCCCTCGCGCGCGAAGCGGCGGGCGATGGCGCCGCCGGTGGCGTCGCCCGCGCCGACGATGAGAGCGGCCTTGGTGAGCGTCATCGCGTCATTCCTTGTAGTAGACGATCTGGTTCGACGTGGCGAGCAACGCGCCCTTCTCGCTCCACAGCTGCGCCTTCTGGTCGAAGAAGCCGTTGAAGAACTGCTGCCCTGCCGCGCAGCCCAGCAGGTAGCCCGTGCCGACCTCGGCGAGCTCGGCGGCGCCGACATGGAAGTAGGTGGTGATCGACACCGTGCCCGCGGGCACGTGCGTGGCGCGGCGCAGCCACACGCGCGGGTAGAACACGTCGCTCAACGCGGCGAGCGAGGCGAAGTCGAGCGGGCGGGCCTGCGCGTCGCGCACCCACAGGCGCGTTTCGCTGTGCTGCAGGCTGCCGTCCCACTTGGCGGGAATGCCGCCGCTGAAGGGGCGCATCTCGTACTGCTCGAGCCAGGCCACGCCCGACGGGCCGATGCGGATGCGATCGACCGCCTCGGGCTTCGGCGCCTCGGGCATCGTGAGGTCGGCCTGGCTCCAGGTGTCGCGGCGCGCGGCCGTGACCACGGTGGCGGTGGTCGTCATGTTCGCGGTGCCGTCGGCGCCGGGCTGCGTGATCGTCACCGTCCAGTGCTGCGTCGAGCGGTTGGTGCGCACGGCGATGGCCTGGATGTCGAACGCGCCCTCGCCGAGCGCGGCCGCGTAGTTGACGGTCAGCGCGATGGGCGTGCCGAGCAGGTCGGGGTGCTTGAGCACCGCCTGCAGCGCCAGCGCCGCGGTGGTGCCGCCGAACGGGCCGACCATGTTCCAGTAGTCGGGACTCGTGGTGCCCGTGAAGTGCCCCACGCGGATGTCGCTGTGGTGCAGGGCCAGGGCTTTGTCGAGGGGGTGTGGGGTCGTGCTGCTCATGGTGATCGCCAGTGTGCCTTCGGAGGATGACGTCACGCAGTCGTGTGCGGGACGTTGGCGTGCTGCACTGCCGCAGGCGCAGTCAGCGCGGCGAGCCGGTGCAGCTTGTCGAGCGTGCTCGGCCACAGGCTCTGGCTGAATTGCTCGCGGAAGAAACCGAAGTGGCCGATGCGCCGCGCCTGCACGTCGGCCGGCGCGATGCGCTCGACCGCGCTCGGCGCGCCCGCGTAGAAGCTCACGAGGCTGCGCGTTCCCGCATGCGTCATGAGCTCGTCGTCGGTCATCGAGAGCGCGAGCACCGGGAAGCGCACGCGCGCATAGCTTTGCAGCGCGGGCTCGCCTTCGGCGCCCACGCTGTAGCGCGGATTCAGGCACCAGCGGCGCCATTGCAGGATCACGCCGCGCGGCAGGTCGCCGACCTTCTTCAGCTTGCGGCCCGGGAAGTAGCCCCACAGGCGCGTCGCCAGCGGCACCAGCACGAACCAGAAATACAGGATGCTGCGCCGCAGCTTCGGCGCGTTCTCGCGCCAGTAGCCACTGCCGGCCGCGATGCTCACGAGGCCGTCGACCTGCCCGGGCCGCTGCAGGAAGCCCGGCAGCTGCGCGCCAAGGCTGTGGCCCAGCAGGTACAGCGGCTGGTCGGGCAGCACGGCCTTGGCGGCGTCGATCACCGCCTCGTAGTCGCGCGCCCAGTCGAACAGGTCGGCCTGGAAACCACGCAGCGGCGCATCGCCGAGCGAGTCGCCGCTGCCGCGGTAGTCGAAGGTCCAGACCCGCAGGCCCTGCCCCGCGAGCCAGTGCGCGAAGGGCTCGTAGAACGACTGGCGCACGCCCATCGCACCGCCGATGACGATGCTGGCGCGCGGGGCGCCGGCGGGGTCGTAGCGGCGCACCGCCAGTTGCACACCGCCATCGACCGGGAGCTGTTGCGCTTGCATGGGCCTGCCTCCTTCTTCGTTGATCAACCACCGCCCTGCGGCGTAGCGAGCGGGATGAGATGCAAGGCGCGGGTGGCGGGAAACCGGAGCGACCTGACGGGTCGTGAGGATTTCCCGACGGGCCCCGCAACGCCGCAGATCGCCCGCGCAGTAGCCGCTAGACCCGTTCGAAGATGCCTGCGGCGCCTTGTCCCATGCCCACGCACATCGTGACCATGCCGTACTTCAGCTTCTCGCGGCGCAGCGCGTGCACCACGGTGGCTGCGCGGATCGCGCCGGTCGCGCCCAGCGGGTGGCCCAGTGCAATGGCGCCGCCCATCGGGTTGACCTTCGACGGATCGAGCCCCAGCGTGTTCATCACCGCGAGCGATTGCGCGGCGAAGGCTTCGTTGAGTTCGAACCAGTCGATGTCTTCGTGCTTCAGGCCCGCATAGCGCAGCGCGGCCGGAATCGCCTCGATCGGGCCGATGCCCATGATGTGCGGCGGCACGCCCTTGCTGGCGAAGCTCACGAAGCGTGCGAGCGGCGTGAGGCCGTACTGCTTGATGGCCTTCTCGCTCGCCAGGATCAGCGCGCCCGCGCCGTCGGAGGTCTGCGAGCTGTTGCCGGCCGTCACGGTGCCGCGCGCGGCGAACACGGTGCGCAGCTTGGCCAGGCCTTCGATGCTGGTGTCGGGGCGTGCGCCTTCGTCCAGGCTCACGGTGCGGGTCTTGGCGATCGACTCGCCTGTTTCCAGGTTCGGCGTGCGGTCGGTCACTTCGATCGGCGTGATCTCGTCGGCGAACTTGCCGGCGGCCTGTGCGGCCAGCGCCTTCTGGTGCGAGGCCAGCGCGAACGCGTCCTGCGCCTCGCGGCTCACCTTCCACTGCTGCGCGACCTTCTCGGCCGTGAGGCCCATGCCGTAGGCGATGCCCACGTCGCCTTCTCGCTCGAAGATGGAGGGCGACAGCGAGGGCGAGTTGCCCATCATCGGCACCATGCTCATGCTCTCGACGCCGGCCGCGATCATCACGTCGGCCTCGCCGACGCGGATGCGGTCCGCCGCCATCTGCACGGCCGACAGGCCCGAAGCGCAGAAGCGGTTCACGGTGATGCCGCCGATGCTGGTCGGCAGGCCGGCCAGCACCGCGCCGATGCGCGCGACGTTCAGGCCCTGCTGCGATTCGGGAATCGCGCAGCCGCAGATGATGTCTTCGATGGCCTTCGGGTCGAGGCCGGGAACTGCCGCGAGTGCTGCCTTCAGCGTGGTCGCGAGCAGGTCGTCGGGACGGTAGTTGCGGAAGTAGCCGCGGTGCGACTTGCCGATGGGCGTGCGGGTGGCGGAGACGATGTAGGCGTCTTGTACTTGCTTGCTCATGAAATCTGTCCTTAGTTGCGCACGGGCTTGCCGGTGCTGAGCATGCCCATGATGCGTTCCTGCGTCTTGGGGTGCACGATGAGCGAGCAGAACGCCTTGCGTTCCAGCGTCATCAGGTATTCCTCGGTCACGAGCGAGCCCGCGTCCACGTCGCCGCCGGTGACCACGTTCGCGATCAGGCTGGCAATGTGGAAGTCGTGCGCGCTGATGAAGCCACCGTCGCGCATGTTCACCAGCTGGCCCTTGATCGTCGCGGCGCCGCTGCGGCCCGCCACGCGGAAGGTGCGGCGCAGCGGGGGGCGGTAGCCGGCGTCGGCCATCGCCTTGGCCTGCTGCAGTGCCACGTAGAGCAGCTCGTCCTTGTTCGGCACGATCACGTCGCTGTCCAGCAGGTAGCCCAGCTTCTTCGAGTCGAGCGCGCCCGTGCCCACCTTGGCCATCGCCGCGGCGGTGAAGCCTTCGGTGAGGAAAGGCAGCAGGTCGGTGCCCGTCGAGGCCGATGCGTTTTCCGCCGCACGGCGTGCGATGTAGGTCAGGCCGCCCGCGCCGGGGATCAGGCCCACGCCGACTTCGACCAGGCCGATGTAGCTTTCCATCGCGACGACGCGCTTGGCCGAGTGGATGGCCAGCTCGCAGCCGCCGCCCAGCGCCATGCCGCGCACGGCCGAGATCACCGGCACGTTGGCATAGCGGATCTTGAGCATGACGTTCTGCAGCTCTTCCTCCGCGCCTTCGACCGCGCCGATGCCCGCGACCACGAAGGCCGGCAGCATCGCCTGCAGGTCGGCGCCGACCGAGAACACCTCGTCGGGCGACCAGATCACCAGGCCCTTGTATTCGGCCTCGGCCAGGTCGATCGCGGCGCCCAGCGCCTCGGCCACGTCGGGGCTGATGGCGTGCATCTTCGACTGGATGCTCGCGATGAGCACTTCACCGTCGAGCGTCCACACGCGCACATCACCTTCGTCGCTGATCGTCGTGCCGGCGGTGTTGGCATCGGCCGCGTTCGCGCCGAGCACGCTCTCGGGGAACAGCTGGCGGTCGTGCACCGGCAGCTTGCGCTGCGGCACGAACTTGTTCTGCGAGGCGCTCCACGAGCCTTCGGGCGTGTGCACGCCGCCGGCTTGTGCGACCGGGCCTTCGAAGACCCACTTCGGCAGCGGCGCCGTGCTCAGCGCCTTGCCGGCGTCGATGTCTTCCTGCACCCACTTGGCGACCTGCGCCCAGCCGGCTTCCTGCCAGAGTTCGAACGGGCCCTGCTTCATGCCGAAGCCCCAGCGCATCGCGAAGTCGATGTCGCGCGCGCTCTCGGCGATGTCGGCCAGGTGCACGGCGGCGTAGTGGAAGCCGTCGCGCAGGATGGCCCAGAGGAACTGGCCTTGCGGTCCTTCGCTCTCGCGCAGCAGCTTCAGGCGTTCGCCCGCGGGCTTCTTGAGCATGCGGCCATACACCTCGTCGGCCTTGGCGCCGGCGGGCACGTACTCGCCGCTCTTCAGGTCGAAGCGCAGGATGTCGCGGCCGGCCTTCTTGAAGAAGCCGGCCTTGGTCTTCTGGCCCAGGTTGCCCAGCTCCAGCAGCTTGGCGAGCACGGGCGGCGTCGCGAAGTTGGCGTAGAACGGATCGGTCTCAGCGTTCAGGTTGTCCTGCAGCGTCTTCACGACGTGGGCCATGGTGTCCAGGCCCACCACGTCGGCGGTGCGGAAGGTGCCCGAGCTCGCGCGGCCCAGCTTCTTGCCGGTGAGGTCGTCCACCACGTCGGGCGTGAGACCGAACTTCTCGACTTCCTTCAGCGTGGCCAGCATGCCGGCGATGCCGACGCGGTTGGCGATGAAGTTGGGCGTGTCGTGCGCACGCACCACGCCCTTGCCGAGCGTGCTGGTGACGAAGGCCTCGAGGTCGTCGAGCACCTGCGGCTGGCTGGTGGGCGTGTTGATCAGCTCCACCAGGAACATGTAGCGCGGCGGATTGAAGAAGTGAATGCCGCAGAAACGCGGCTTCAGGGCTTCAGGCAGTGCTTCGCTGAGCTTGGTGATCGACAGGCCCGAGGTGTTCGAGGCGAGGATCGAATGCTTGGCGACGTGCGGCGCGATCTTCTTGTACAGATCGAGCTTCCAGTCCATGCGCTCGGCAATGGCTTCGATGATGAGGTCGCACTCGCCGAGCTTGGCGAGGTCGTCGTCGTAGTTGGCCTGCTCGATCAGGCCGGCGTCGGCCACGTCGCCCAGGGGCGCGGGCTTGAGCTTCTTGAGGTTGTCGATGGCGCGCGTGACGATGCCGTTCTTCGGGCCTTCCTTGGCGGCCAGGTCGAACAGCACGACAGGCACGCGCACGTTGACGAGGTGGGCGGCAATCTGCGCGCCCATCACGCCGGCGCCGAGCACGGCGACCTTCTTCACTTGAAATCGGGACATGGCTGAGTTTCGAAGTTATGAATCAGTTCGGGGAACACCGCGGAACCGGTTTGGCCGGGCCGCTGGTCTTGCCCCTTGAGGGGAGGCTGCTACACGAAGTGAGCAGCACGGGAGTGGGTCAAGCTATCAAGAACAAAAGGGAACCTCCGCTGCATCGGTGATGCGCTACGCCGAGTCCGACTCGGCACCTGGTGTCGATGGCGATTCGTCTGCTTCCAGTGAGTTTGCAAAGAGAACCAGTCCTCCAAAACCCAACAGACCGCAGATCGCCCAACCGAAACCGACCCACCACGGGAATGCCGTCGCGCCGCCGCCACCTCTGTACCCGGGTGCAAGGGGGACAGTTGCGAGTACCCCAATAAAGGTGATGACAGCGGCCGCACCAGCAGCAACCACCACGAGAGCAAGGCCACCGATCAACTTTCCCGACGAGACGCTCATGTCACATGGCCTCCGTTGCGCACTTACTGCACACGGTTCCAGGTTTGGGTGCGCCAGAAGGGGCCCAGATAACCGCGCACTTCCAGCTTCTTGCCGCCGTCGATGGGCGTGAAGCTCGCGCGGTATTCCTTGCCGTTCTCGGGGTCGAGGATCTTTCCGCCTTCCCAGACGTCCTTGCCCTCGGCCTTCTTGCCGCCACGGATGATCTCCAGGCCCGCGATGGGCTTGCCCTTGCGGTCGTCGGCGCATTCGTCGCAGGTGGCGTCGGGCTTGGTGTCTTTCTTCAACGACTTCTCGATGCGACCGAGCAGCGCGCCGTTGGCGTCGGCGATGCGGATCTCGGCCTTGGCCTCGCCGGTCTTGTCGTCGACGTTGCGCCACAGGCCCACCGGCGTGCTCTGGGCCATGGCCGAGACGGCGGTGACGGTGAACAAGACGGCTGCAAGCGTTGCTTTCATGAGCGGGCTCCCGGTGGGTCGATGAAGAAAGGCTGTGTGCGTCGCTTAAGCGAGTGCGGCGTCGGTGTCCATCAACACCTTGCTGCCGGCGCGCGCGGTGCGCATCAGCGTCGCGGTCTCGGGGAACAGCTTGGCGAAGTAGAAGCGCGCGGTCTGCAGCTTGGCGACGTAGAACGGATCGTTGTTGCCGGCGGCGATTTCGCGCAGGGCCACTTGCGCCATGCGGGCGAACAGGTAGCCGAACACGAAGTGGCCGGCCACGCGCAGGTAGTCGACGGCGGCGGCGCCCACTTCGTCGGGGTTCTGGAAGCCCTTGAAGCCGATCTCGGTCGTGAACTTGGTGAGCTGGTCGCCCAGCATCGCGATCGGGTTGATGAACTCGGCCATCTTCTCGTTCACGCCTTCTTCTTCCACCAGCTTGGCGACGAGCTTGCCGAACTTCTTCAGCGAGGCGCCGTTGTTGCCCAGGATCTTGCGGCCCAGCAGGTCCAGCGACTGGATGGTGTTGGTGCCTTCATAGATCATGTTGATGCGGTTGTCGCGCACGAACTGCTCCATGCCCCATTCCTTGATGAAGCCGTGGCCACCGAAGACCTGCATGCACGAGTTCGTCGCGATGTGGCCGTTGTCGGTGATGAAGGCCTTGACGATGGGCGTGAGCAGCGCAACCAGCTCGCCGGAGTCCTTGCGCACCTTCTCGTCGGGGTGGTTGTGTTCCTTGTCGAGCAGCAGCGTGCAGAAGATCTGCAGCGCGCGGCCGCCTTCGGCGTAGGCCTTGGCCGTGAGCAGCATCTTGCGCACGTCGGGGTGCACGATGATGGGGTCGGCTTCCTTGTCCTTGGCCTTCACGCCCGAGAGCGAACGCATCTGGATGCGGTCCTTGGCGTAGGCCAGGGCGTTCTGGTAGGCCACTTCGGTCAGGCCCAGCGACTGGTTGCCCACGCCCAGGCGAGCGGCGTTCATCATCACGAACATCGCAGCCAGGCCCTTGTTGGGCTCGCCCACCAGCGTGCCGGTGGCGCCTTCGATCACGATCTGTGCGGTGGCGTTGCCGTGGATGCCCATCTTGTGCTCCAGGCCGGCGCAGAAGATCGGGTTGCGCTCGCCGAGCGAGCCGTCGGCCTTGACGTGGAACTTGGGCACCACGAACAGGCTGATGCCCTTGCTGCCCTTGGGCGCGTCCGGCAGGCGGGCCAACACCAGGTGAATGATGTTGCTCGTCATGTCGTGCTCGCCGGCCGAGATGAAGATCTTGCTGCCGGTGATGCGGTAGGTGCCGTCCGCCTGCGGCTCGGCCTTGGTGCGCAGCAGGCCCAGGTCGGTGCCGCAATGGGGTTCGGTCAGGCACATCGTGCCGGTCCACTCGCCGCTCGTGAGCTTGGGCAGGTAGGTCTTCTTCTGGTCGTCGGTGCCGTGCGCGGCCAGGGCCTCGTAGGCGCCGTGCGACAGGCCCGGGTACATGGTCCAGGCCTGGTTGGCGCTGTTGAGCATTTCGAACAAGCACTGGTTCACCACGAACGGCAGGCCCTGGCCGCCGAAGGCCGGGTCGCACGACAGCGCGGGCCAGCCGCCTTCGACGTACTTGGCGTAGGCGTCCTTGAAGCCCGTGGGCGTCTTCACTTCGTGCGTGGCCTTGTCGAGCACGCAGCCTTCTTCGTCGCCGCTGATGTTCAGCGGAAAGGTGACTTCGGCCGCGAACTTGCCGGCCTCTTCGATCACGGCGTTGATGGTGTCGGCGTCGGTCTCGGCGTGGGCCGGCAGTGCCTTGAGTTCCTCGGCGACGTTGAGCACTTCGTGCAGCACGAACTGCATGTCACGCACGGGGGGGTTGTAGGTAGGCATCCGGGACTCTCCTGGTCGAAGCTAGATAGATTGGAAAAAACGAAAACGGAAAAACGAAACGGGCGGCCGTGGCGCTCAGCGCACGGTCTTGAGCCGGCGCGTGCCGCGCGCAGCGGGCGCGGATTCGGCGGCATTGGAGGCAGGCGGCGCGTCCGGCGTGGCGGCGCGCGCGAGGATGTTGTCGAAGCCGACGTTGGCGCGGCCGATGGAGCCGGGCACCTGCAGGAAGCGGGCCTCGTAGTGCAGCGCGAGGATCAGGCCGTGGATCTCGAACCCGACCTGGCGCTCGTCGGCGTCGGCACGCAGGTGGCCTTCGGTCTTCGATTGCACGATGGCGCGCAGCACGGCGGCCTGCCAGATGCTGACCGACTCGACCAGCGCGTCGCGCACCGGGCCCGGGCGGTCGTCGAATTCGGAGGCGCCGCTGATGTAGATGCAGCCCGAGTCGATCTCGGTCGAGGTGCGCTTCATCCAGTTGGCGAACATGGCGCGCAGGCGCGGCAGGCCGCGCGGGGCCTGGAGCGCGGGGAAGAACACTTCCTGCTCGAAGCGCGCGTGGTATTCGCGCACCACCGAGATCTGCAGTTCCTCGCGCGAGCCGAAGTGGGCGAACACGCCCGACTTGCTCATCTTGGTGATTTCGGCCACGGCGCCGATCGACAGGCCCTCGAGCCCGATCTGCGCGGCCAGCGCCAGCGCGGCGTCGACGATGATGGCCTTGGTCTGCTGGCCTTTGGGGGCGGCGCGGGCCGGCTTGGCGGGAACGGCGGTGGCAGACATCGTGAAAGCTCCGAATAAAACGAACGGTCGTTCTATTTTGCAGGGGCTTTGCACTTTTGACCGCAAATGACCTTGAGCGGCGCTGGGTTAATAAAGGTTAGCCAAAGCAAGGGGCGGCCGCCAGGGGGCCGCACCCTTGCCCCGGCGGGATCAGAACTCCTGCGACACAGGCCGCAGCACGACCTCGTTGATGTCCACGTTGGCCGGCTGCTCCACCGCGTAGACGATGGCGCGCGCCACCGAGTCGGCCGGAATCTGGTTGGCGTCGTAGAAGGCCTTCACGCCGGCGGCGCTCTCGGCGTCGCTGCTGCCGAACTTCAGCTCCGAGTCCACCGCGCCGGGCGACACGATGGTCACGCGCACACCGCTGTTGCCCACCTCCACGCGCAGGCCTTCGGAGATGGCGCGCACCGCGTGCTTGGTCGCGCTGTAGACCGTGCCGATGGGCGTGAACACCTTCAGCCCGGCAATCGACGCGACGTTCACGATGTGGCCGCTGCCCTGCGCCTGCATGCGCGGCAGCACGGCGGCGATGCCGTAGAGCACGCCCTTGATGTTGACGTCGATGGTGCGGTCCCATTCGTCGACCTTGAGCTTCTCGAGCGGCGACAGCGGCATCACGCCCGCGTTGTTGACCAGCACGTCGATGCGGCCGAAGGCCTCGACGGTGGCGGCCGCGAGCCTTTCCAGGTCGGCGCGCTTCGCCACGTCGGTGGCCACGGCGATGGCTTCGCCGCCGGCCTCGCGGATCTCGGCGACGACCTGGTCGAGCCGGTCGGTGCGGCGGGCCGCGAGCACCACCTTGGCGCCGCGCGCGGCCAGGTGGCGCGCCGTCGATTCGCCCAGGCCGCTGCTGGCGCCGGTGACGATCGCGACCTTGCCCTGGATGTTGTCTTGAATGGAGGTCATGGAATTTCCTTGGAGATGGTTGAAGAAGTGCATGCAGTGTGGAAAATCCACGCGTTCCAGTAAATGAAACTCTGGCGACTTCAGAATTCCCCAAAAAGGAACACCCCATGTCCAACCGCCTCGAAGCCCTGCGCGTGTTCTTCACCGCCGCCGATGCCACCAACTTCCGCGAGGCGGCCGTGCGCCTGTCGGTGTCGCCGCAGGTGGTGACCCGCGCCGTGCGCGAGCTTGAAGAAGAGCTGGGCGAGCCTCTCTTTCACCGCAGCACGCGCGGCGTGCAGCTCACCGATTTCGGGCGCCAGCTAGCCGAGCGCGCCCGCGTGGCCGTGGGCGGCGTGGACGAACTTTTTCACCGCATCGACCGGCGCGCGCTGTCGCAGCACACGGGCACGGTGCGGGTCACGGCGCCGCATGTGTACGCCCGGCTGATTCCGCAGGCGCTGGCGCCGCTGCTGGCGCAGCACCCCGGGCTGGTGCTCGACCTGCGGCTGTCGGAGCAGCATGCCGACGTGGTCGACCAGCAGATCGACCTCGGCGTGCGCGTCGGCCCGATGCGCGACGCGCGCTTCGTGGCCCGGGGTGTGGGCAAGATGTCGCTGTGCGTGGTGGGCTCACCGGCGCTCATCGAGCGGGTCGGTGCGCCGCGCACCGTCGATGCGCTGTCGGCGCTGCCGGTGACGGCGCTGATCGACCACAGCTCGGGCCGGCCGTGGCCGTGGGCCTTCAGCAAGAAACGGGTGTTCACCATGTCGTCGCCCGCGTTCGTGACGGACAACATCGACGCCGAATGCGCCGCGGTGCTGGCGGGCATCGGCTTCGGCCAGCTCATCGGGCCGCTGGCGCAGCCGTGGCTGCAATCGGGCGCGCTGGTGGAGGTGCTGGCGGCCGAGGCGCCCGAGCCCTGGCCGATCCACGTCTACCGCCCGCAGCGCGCGCCGGTGCCGGCGCGCGTGCGGCTGGTGTACGACGAACTGGTGCGCGTGCTCAGAGCTTGAAGGGCACCACTTCCTGGCGCTGCTCGCCCAGGCCTTCGATGCCCAGCGTCATCACGTCGCCCTTCTTCAGGAACAGCGGCGGCTTCATGCCCATGCCGACGCCGGGCGGCGTGCCGGTGGTGATCACGTCACCGGGCATCAGCGTCATGAACTGGCTCACGTAGCTCACGAGCTTGGCCACGCTGAAGATCATGGTCTTGGTGCTGCCGGTCTGCACGCGCTGGCCGTTCAGGTCGAGCCACATGGCGAGCTTCTGCGGGTTCTCGATCTCGTCGCGCGTGACGAGCCAGGGGCCGATGGGGCCGAAGGTGTCGCAGCCCTTGCCCTTGTCCCAGGTGCCGCCGCGCTCGATCTGGTATTCACGCTCGCTCACGTCGTTGATGGTGCAGTAGCCGGCCACGTAATCGAGTGCGCTCTTCTGCGACACATAGCGCGCCTTCGTGCCGATGACCACGCCGAGCTCGACCTCCCAGTCGGACTTGACCGAGCCCTTGGGCAGCATCACCGGGTCGTTCGGGCCCTGGATGCAGCTGGTGGCCTTCATGAAGACGATGGGTTCCTTGGGCACCGGCAGGCCCGATTCGGCCGCGTGGTCGGCGTAGTTCAGGCCGATGGCGATGAACTTGCCGACATTGGCCACGGGGCTTCCGAAGCGCGGCTTGCCCTTGACCAGCGGCAGCTTGTCGACCTTGGTCTTGCGCAGCTTGGCGATGGCGGCATCGCCGAGCTGGTCGGGACCGATGTCCTTGACGATGGCGCTCAGGTCGCGCAGCTTGCCTTCGTTGTCGATGAGGCCGGGCTTCTCTTTGCCGGGGTTGCCGTAGCGGACGAGTTTCATGCGTTCCTTTCAGTGCATTGAAATAGGGAATGGGGTCAGTAGGTGGAGCGGCCACCGGAGAGGTCGAAGACCGCGCCGGTGGAAAACGAACAATCGTCGGTGCAGAGCCAGCCGACCATCGCGGCCACCTCTTCCACCGTGCCGAAGCGGCCCATGGGAATCTTCGAGAGCATGAAGGCGATGTGGTCGGGGGTCATCTGGTCGAAGATGGCGGTCTTCACCGCCGCGGGCGTCACGCAGTTCACGCGGATGCCGGTGTCGGCCAGCTCCTTGCCGAGCGACTTGGTGAGCCCGATGACGGCGGCCTTGCTCGCACTGTACGCGCTGGCGTTGGGGTTGCCGTCCTTGCCCGCCACCGAGGCGATGTTGACGATGCGGCCCTCGCCCTTCGTGCCCTGCCTGCGCATCTGTGCCACCACCTCGCGGCAGCACAGGAACACGCCGTTGACGTTGACCTCCATCACCTGGCGCCACTCGTCCACCGGGTAGTCCCACAGCTTGACGTTGGGCCCGGTGATGCCGGCGCTGTTGACCAGCGCATCGATGCGCGGCGCGTGCGCGAGCGTGGCGGCCACGGCTTTCGCGACCGAAGGCTGCTGCGTCACGTCGACCTTCAATGCGAAGGCCTTGGCACCCAGCGCTTCGGCCGCGCGCCCGGCGGCGGCCTCGTCGCGGTCCCACAGCGTGACGCTGCCGCCCGAGGCGACGAGCCGCTGCGCGATGCCGAAGCCCAGCCCCGTGGCACCGCCGGTGACCACGGCGTGGCGGCCTTCGAGATCGAGCCGGTTCATATCGTGATGCCGCCGTCGACCGTGAAGTACTGGCCGGTGGCGAAGATGGATTCGTCGCTCGCCAGGAACACCACCACCGGCGCGATCTCCTCGGCCTGCGCGAGGCGGCCCATGGGCTGGCGCGCCACGAAGGCCTTGCGCGCGGCCTCGGGGTCGGCGTTGGCGTTGATGCGATCGCCCAGCGAGGGCGTGTCGACCGTGCCCGGGCACACGGCATTGCAGCGGATGCCGCGGGCCACGTAGTCGGCCGCCACGCTCTTGGTGAGGCCGAGCACGGCCGCCTTGGTGGTGCCGTAGACGAAGCGGTTGGGCAGGCCCTTCATGCTGGAGCACACGCTGGCCATGTTGATGATGCTGCCGCGCCCGGCCGCGAGCATGCCGGGCAGCACGGCCTGGATGGTCCACATCTGCGCGCGCACGTTGAGGCGGAAGGCAAAGTCGAGGTCGTCGTCGCCGGCCTGCTCGATGGTGCCGTTGTGCACCACGCCCGCGCAGTTGAACAGCACGTCCAGCGTGGGCAGCTGCGCCACGACCGCGCCGACGGCGGCCTTGTCGAGCACGTCGAGCTTCAGGGCCGAGACGTTCGCCACGCCGGCGTAGGCCGACAGCAACTGCTCGTTGACATCGGTGGCCCACACATGGGCGCCCTCGGCCGCGAGCGCCAGCACGCTGGCGCGGCCGATGCCCTGGCCGGCGGCGGTGACGAGCACGGTCTTTCCCTTCAATCTCATGGTCGGTGTCTCCTGGGGTGTTCTGCGGATGCGAGGTGGGTTCGGGTTAGGCCCGATGGGTGACATCTGTGAATCGCCGTATTCTGAATTGGCCTTACCACTTGTCCAATTCAGGACAACCCTTAAGCCGATCCACCGCCTCGCCCGCACCCACACCCTGCTCCCGTGCCGCTCCAGACCGTCGAACCCCAACGCCTCTATCGCCAGATTGCCGACCAGCTCCGGGGGCTGATCGCCAAGGGCGAATTCGACGTGGGCGCGCGCCTGCCCGCCGAGCGCGACCTGGCCAAGCAGCTCGGCGTGAGCCGGCCCTCGGTGCGCGAGGCGCTCATCGCGCTGGAGGTCGAGGGCTGGGTCGAAGTGCGCACCGGCTCCGGCGTGTACGTGCTCGACCGCTCGCACCGCGCCAGCGCACCGGTGGCGCCCACCGAGTGGGGGCCGCTGGAGCTGATCCGCGCGCGCCGCGTGATCGAGGGCGAGACCGCCGCCATCGCCGCCCTCTCGGGCAAGCGCAAGGACGTGGACGCGATGACGCGCGCCATCGCCACCATGCGCGAGATGGCCGACCGCAACGTCATGCCGCTGGACGGCGACCGCGCCTTTCACCTGGCCATCGTCGGCGCCAGCGGCAACGTGGTGCTGGTCGAGACGGTGCAGGGCTTCTGGGATTCACGCCGCGGCCCGATCTTCACGCGGCTGGGCGGCTACTTCGAGACCGTGACCTCGTGGCGCGCCGCCATCACCGAGCACGAGGCGATCCGCGACGCCATTGCCGCGCGCGACGCCGAGGCCGCGCGCAGCGCGATGCACACGCACATGGACAACTCGCACCACCGTTTCAGCGCGAGCTGGCGCCGCGCCAAGCCCGCCTGATTCCTCGCCAGCCTTCCTGCCAGTTCACTACAACGGAGACACACCCCATGATCAGCAGCAGCAAGAACAGCAAACGCACCGCCCTCAAGGCCCTGGCCGCCTGCGCCCTCGCGGCCGGCGCGCTGGGCGCGACGGGCATCGCCTCGGCGCAGACCAAGCTCAAGTGGGCGCACGTCTACGAGACCTCGGAGCCCTTCCACAAGTACTCGGTGTGGGCGGCCGAGGAGATCAAGAAGCGCAGCAACGGCAAGTACGACATCCAGGTGTTCCCGGCCTCCAGCCTGGGCAAGGAAGCCGACATCAACCAGGGCCTGACGCTGGGCACGGTCGACATCGTGCTGACCGGCGCGAGCTTCGCGGGCAACAGCTACAAGCCGCTGGCCATCACCTACTTTCCGTTCATCTTCCGCGACGCGGAGCACCAGCTGAAGTACGCCAGGAGCGACGTGTTCAAGGAGCTCGCCAAGGGCTACGACGACAAGACCGGCAACCACATCACGGCGCTCAACTACTACGGCGCGCGCCACGTCACCTCGAGCGCGGCCAAGCCGGTGAGCAAGCCCGAGGACATGAAGGGCCTGAAGATCCGCGTGCCCGACGCGCCCGCCTACCTGGCCTTCCCCAAGTCGCTGGGCGCCAACGCCACGCCGATCGCCTTCGCCGAGGTCTACCTGGCGCTGCAAAGCGGCACCGTGGATGCGCAGGAGAACCCGCTGCCCACCATCGAGGCCAAGAAGTTCTACGAGGTGCAGAAGAACATCTCGCTGACCGGCCACATCGTCGACTCGCTGCTCACCGTGGTCTCGGGCCAGCTGTGGGCCAAGCTCAGCGCCGACGAGAAGAAGATGTTCAACGACGTGATGCAGGAAGCCGCCGAGAAAACCGGCCGCGAGATCATCGCCTCCGAGACCCGGCTGGTGGAGGAGTTCAAGAAGAAGGGCAACAACGTGATCACGGTCGACAAGGGCGCGTTCCGCGAGGCCGTGCTCAAGAACACCAAGCCCACCGACCACGGCTACCGCCAGCAGGACTACGACCGCATCATCGCGATCAAGTAAGGCCACACGATGAGCGACGACAAGCTGCTGGGCGACGACGGCGAGTTCCACGCCAAGGACGAGGCCGTCGACCTGTCCGGCACCACCGTGGAGGCCTGGGCCGCCCTGGGCATCTTCTGGGTGTTGGGCCTCACGGTGCTCTACCAGTTCGTGACGCGCTACGTGCTGAACGACTCGGCCTCCTGGACCGAGGAGATCGCGCGCTACCTGCTGGTGGGCACGGTGTTCGTGGGCGCGTCGATCGGCGTGGCACGCAACAACCACATCCAGGTCGACTTCTTCTACCGCCACATGCCGCCGGCCATGGGCCGCGCGCTGGGCCTGCTCGTCGACGTGCTGCGCACGGCGTTCTTCGCGGCGGCCGTGGTCATGACCGTGCAGATGATGCTCAAGATCGGCAACAACGCGAGCATGACCATCGTCGACCTGCCGATGAACATCGTCTACGGCGTGTGCCTGCTGGGCTTCGTCGCCATGTGCGTGCGCTCGGTGCAGGTGAGCGTGGTGCACTGGCGCCGCGGCTACTGCGTGCTGGAGCGGCCCGAATCCACGATCGACGACCGCTGAGGTCGCAACCCCACTCCATCACGACAACAACATGCTGAAGATCGCCTTCCTGCTCTTCATGAGCGCCGGCATCCCGGTCGCCGTGGCCATGGCCGGTGCCTCGCTGGTCTACATCCTCTGGAGCGGCAACCTGCCGGGCTTCGTCGTCATTCACCGCATGGTGAGCGGCGTCGACAGCTTTCCGCTGCTGGCCGTTCCCTTCTTCATCCTCGCCGGCAACCTGATGAACAACGCCGGCATCACCAACCGCATCTACAACTTCGCGCTCGCGCTGGTGGGCTGGCTCAAGGGCGGCCTGGGGCACGTGAACATCCTGGGTTCGGTGATCTTCTCGGGCATGAGCGGCACCGCCATCGCGGACGCGGCAGGCCTGGGCACGATCGAGATCAAGGCGATGAAGGAGCACGGCTACTCGACCGAGTTCGCGGTCGGCGTGACCGCGGCCTCGGCCACGCTGGGGCCGATCATTCCGCCGAGCCTGCCCTTCGTGATCTACGGGATGATGGCCAACGTGTCGGTGGGTGCACTGTTCATCGCGGGGCTGATGCCGGGGCTGATCATGACGCTGCTCATGATGCTTACGGTGGCCTACTACGCGCACAAGAACGGCTGGGGCGCGGACGTGAAGTTCCAGTGGCCGCGCCTCATGAAGGCGCTGGTCGAGCTGCTGGTGGTGTGCCTGTGGCCCACGCTGCTGTGGTTCGCAGTCGACAAGTTCGGCGCGCCGGCCCAACCGGCGGTGGCCATTGCGCTGGTGATTCTTTTCGCGGCCGACAAGGTCTTCAAGTTCGAGGCGGTGCTGCCGATCATGACGCCGGTGCTGCTCATCGGCGGCATGGCGACGGGCCTGTTCACTGCCACCGAAGGCGCCATTGCCGCCTGCGTGTGGGCGATGGTGCTGGGCTTCTTCTGGTACCGCACGCTGCAGTGGAAGATGTTCGTCAAGGTCTGCCTGGAGACGGTGGAATCGACCTCGACGGTGCTCTTCATCGTGGCGGCCGCCTCGATCTTCGGCTGGATGCTGACGGCCACCGGTGTCACGGCCGACATCGCGAGCTGGGTGCTCAACTTCACCAAGGAAGCCTGGGTGTTCCTGCTGCTCGCGAACCTGCTGATGCTGTTCGTGGGCTGCTTCCTGGAGACCACCGCGGCCATCACGATCCTGGTGCCCATCCTGCTGCCGATCTCGAACCAGCTGGGCATCGACCCGGTGCACTTCGGCGTGGTGATGGTGCTCAACCTCATGATCGGCGTGCTGCACCCGCCGATGGGCATGGTGCTGTTCGTGCTGGCGCGCATCGCCAACCTCAGCATCGAGCGCACGACGATGGCGATCCTGCCCTGGCTGGTGCCGTTGCTGTTGAGCCTAGGCATCATCACCTACTGGCCTGCCACCGTGCTGTGGCTGCCGAAGATCATGCAGTAACGACCACCACCGGCGCACCCGCGCCGGCTCCGAGAACGATACCCACGATGACCCCCTACATCCGACTCCATCCCGCCGACGACGTCGTCATCGCGCGCTCGCAACTGCTGGGCGGCACGCTCGTCGAGAACGTGGCCGTGCGCGGCCTGATTCCGCCGGGCCACAAGGTCGCCATGCGCGCCATCGCGCAGGGCGAACCGGTGCGCCGCTACAACCAGATCATCGGTTTCGCGAGCAAGGCCATTGCCGCTGGCGAGCACGTGCACACGCAGAACCTGGACATGGGCCCCGACAAGGGCGACTTCGAACGCGACTACGCCTTCGGCGCCGACGTGAAGCCCGCGCCCGCGAAACGCGAGGCCACCTTCATGGGCATCCGCCGCGCCGACGGCCGCGTGGCCACGCGCAACTACATCGGCGTGCTGACCAGCGTGAACTGCTCGGCCACGGCCGCACGCGCCATTGCCGACCACTTCTCGCGCAAGACGAATCCGCAGGCGCTCGCGGCGTTCCCGAACGTCGATGGCATCGTCGCGCTGACGCACGGCACCGGCTGCGGCATGGACACGCAGGGCATGGGCATGCGGATCCTGGAGCGCACGCTCACGGGCTATGCCACGCACCCGAACTTCGCGGGCGTGCTGGTGGTCGGGCTCGGCTGCGAAGCCAACCAGATCAACGCCTGGCTCGCAACGGGCCACCTGGCCGAAGGCGAGAACTTCCGCACCTTCAACATCCAGGACACGGGCGGCACGCGCAAGACGGTCGAGAAGGGCGTGGCGCTCATCAACGAAATGCTGCCGCGCGCCAACGCGGTGAAGCGCGAGCCGTGCAGCGCGGCGCACATCACCATCGGCCTGCAATGCGGCGGTTCCGACGGCTACTCGGGCATCAGCGCGAACCCGGCGCTGGGCGCGGCGGTCGACCTGCTGGTGGCGCACGGCGGCACGGCCATCCTCAGCGAGACGCCCGAGGTGTACGGCGCCGAGCACCTGCTGACGCGCCGCGCGGTGAAGCGCGAGGTGGGCCAGAAGCTCGTCGATCGCATCAAGTGGTGGGAGCACTACACAGAGATCAACGAGGGCGAGATGAACAACAACCCCTCGCCGGGCAACAAGGCGGGCGGACTCACGACCATCCTCGAGAAATCGCTGGGCGCGGTCGCCAAGGGCGGCACCAGCAACCTCGAAGCGGTGTACGAGTACGCCGAGCCCGTCACCGCGCATGGCTTCGTCTACATGGACACGCCCGGCTACGACCCGGTGAGCGCCACGGGTCAGGTGGCGGGCGGCGCGAACCTGATCTGCTTCACGACCGGGCGCGGCTCGGCCTATGGCTGCGCGCCCTCGCCCTCGCTCAAGCTCGCGACCAACTCGGCGCTGTGGCAGCGGCAGGAAGAAGACATGGACATCAACTGCGGCGAGATCGTCGACGGCACGGCCTCGATCCAGGAGATGGGCCAGCGCATCTTCGAGCTGGTGCTGGCCACGGCCTCGGGCGCGCACTCGAAGAGCGAGCAGCACGGCTACGGGCAGAACGAGTTCGTACCGTGGCAAGTCGGCGCGGTGATGTGAGGCCAATGCAGCCCCTGCCCGCCCGCCCCGTCGGCCACCGCCACGCCATCACCTTGAACGCAAGAGGAGCCTGATCCATGTCCAGAACCCTGCCGGCCGACGGCCTGCAAGCCAACGTCGCCCGCATCCTCGAAGCGGCGGGCAGCAGCACCGCCGAAGCGCAGCAGGTGGCCGCCAACCTCGTGCTGGCCAACCTCAGCGGGCACGACTCGCACGGCGTGGGCATGCTGCCGCGCTACATCGATGCGGTGGCCGAAGGCGGCCTCGTGCCCAACGCGGCCGTGAAGGTCAACCTCGACATCGGTACGCTGATGGGCCTGGACGGCCAGCACGGCTACGGGCAGATCGTCGGCGTGCAGGCGATGGAGCTCGGCATCGCGCGCGCGAAGCAGCACGGCAGCTGCATCTTCACGCTCGCCAACGCGCACCACCTGGGGCGCATCGGCCATTTCGCGGAAATGGCGACGGCGCAGGGGCTGGTGGCGATGCACTTCGTCAACGTGCTCTCGCGGCCCGTGGTGGCGCCCTGGGGCGGCGGCGACGGGCGCTTCGGCACCAACCCGTGCTGCATCGGCATTCCGCTGGCGGGCGCCGAGCCCTTCGTGCTCGACTACGCGACCAGCCGCGTGGCGCAGGGCAAGATGCGCGTGGCCCACAACAAGGGCGAGCAGGTGCCCGACGGCTACCTCATCGACGAGCGCGGTGCGCCCACCAACGACCCGGGCGTGGTCGTGGTGCCGCAGGGCAACGGCCTGTTCGGCGCGCTCATGACCTTCGGCGAACACAAGGGCTACGGCATGGCGGTGGCGTGCGAGCTGCTGGGCGGCGCGCTCACGGGCGGCGGCACCTGGCACCGGCCGGCGGACACGGCGCGCACGGTGCTCAACGGCATGCTGACGGTGCTGATCGACCCCGTGAAGCTCGGCACGCAGAAGGCCTTCGACGAGGAGGCACGCGAGTTCATCGGCTGGCTGCGGCAAAGCCCGCCGGGCCAGGGCTTCGAGGCCGTGCAGATCGCGGGCGAGCCGGAGCGCCGGGCACGCGCGGCACGCCGGCGCGACGGGGTGTGGGTCGATGACGCGACCTGGGGCGAGATCGTCGCCGCCGGCGCCAAGGTGGGCGTGGCCCTGAACTAACGCCGCGTCGCCTGGCGCGACTTCTGGCTCAGCACCAGCGCGATGCCGCCCAGGATCGCCACCGAGGCGAGCGCCAGCCGCGGCGTGATCGCTTCCGACAGGAACAGCACGCCGCCGAACGCCGCCAGCAGCGGCACCGACAGTTGCACCGTCGCCGCCCGCAACGCCGACAGCCGGCCCAGCGCCGCGTACCAGACGACGTAGCCGAGCCCCGAGGTCAGCGCGCCGGAGGCCACGGCCAGCGCAACGCCGCGCGCATCGGCGTGCGCGCGCGTGGCGAACACAAGACTCAATGCCAGGGCCAACGGCACGGCACGCAGGAAGTTGCGCGCCGTGGCAGCTAGCGGATCGGCCACGCCGCGGCCGCGCAGCGAATACACGCCCCACGCCACGCCCGCCACCGCCATCAGCACGGCGCCCAGCAGCGGCGGCGCCGCAACGCCCGGCGACACCAGGTAGACGAGGCCGGCCGCCGCAAGGACGAAGCCGCACCACGCGAGCACCCCGAAGCGCTCGCCGCCGCCCAGCCCCGCGCCCAGCATCGTGAGCTGCACCGCACCGAAGAGGATCAGCGCGCCCGTGCCCGCCGGGAGGCTGAGGTAGGCGAAAGAGAAGAACGCGACGTACGCGAACAGCATGACGGCCGGGAGCCAGCCGGTGTGCCCGAGCGCCGCCGGCTGTGCCCGGAAGCGCACGACGAGCGCGAGCGTGATCGCCCCCGACGCGAGCCGGATGCTGCCGAAGCTGGCCGGGTCGATGCCGCCGTGCTGCAGCGCGAGCCTGCACAGCAGCGAGTTGGCCGCGAACGCGACCATGGCAACCGCGGTGAGCGCAACGGCGTGCAGGAGAGGGGCCGGGCGGGCGGCGGCGGCATCAGGCATGGCGCGCCCCGGAAGGCCAGCGAAGGCGGGAAGGACAAGCACTCATGCGAGCCTCCGATCCAGAGGTCATGCGAAACGGGCTTGTCACCGCGGCACCGCGTGGCGGCAAGGGAGGAAATTGATCGTACGCGCCGCCAGGGGCCGCGTCGAGTTCAGCGTGGCGGCGCCGGACTTGCCGGCAAGGCCGTCAAACGATCAGGGCGATCGTGGCTTCCAGGTGTTCGGACGGCGCGCGGCGGAAACCCGAGCGCGCAAAGCGCTGCAGCTGCCCCACCACGAAGGCCGTGAGCGCCGCGGCGCGCACCTGGGCGTCGACGCTGGGCGTGGCCGAGCCGTCGGCGGCGGCCGCGCCGCGCAGCACCTGGCGCAGCGTGGCCTCGATCTTGTCGAAGAACTGGTTCATGCGCTGCTGCAGGCGCTCGTTCTCGAACACCAGCGCGTCGCCGACCATGACGCGCGTCATGCCGGGGTTGCGCTCGGCGAACTGCACCAGCAGCACGAGGATGCGGGCCGCCTGCTGGCTGCCGGTGGCGCCTTCGCGCTCGAGGATCTGGTTGACCAGCGTGAAGACGCTCTGCTCGATGAAGTCGATGAGGCCCTCGAACATCTGGGCCTTGCTCGCGAAGTGGCGGTACAGGGCCGCCTCGCTCACCTCAAGCCGCGCGGCCAGCGCGGCGGTGGTGACCCGCTCGGCACCGGGCTGCTCCAGCATGGCGGCCAGTGCCTGCAGGATCTGCACGCGCCGCTCGCCCGGCTTGGGGCGCTTGCGCGTCGGTGCGGCGGCGGGCGTGTCGGCCGGGGTCTCTACGCCGGGGGCAGCTGTCTCTTCGTTCTGCATGGGAGCGCGTGCAAAGATGTAATCAATTGATTCTCGCACAGCGCAGTGAGCGCGCGCCTTCCGCCGACGGAAGGCACGCGGAGGGCGCTCAACGCGCCCGGATCATCGTGCCGTAGGCCTGGTCGGTCAGGATCTCGAGCAGCATCGCGTGCGGCACGCGGCCGTCGATGATGTGCACCGCGTTCACGCCGCTCTTGGCCGCGTCGAGCGCGCCTTCGATCTTGGGCAGCATGCCGCCCGAGATGGTGCCATCGGCGAACAGGTCGTCGATTTCGCGCGCGCTCAGGTTGGTGAGCAGGTTGCCGTTCTTGTCGAGCACGCCGGGCGTGTTGGTCAGCAGCATGAGCTTCTCGGCCTTGAGCACGGTGGCCAGCTTGCCGGCGACGACGTCGGCGTTGATGTTGTAGCTCTCGTTCTCCTCGCCGAAGCCGATGGGGCTCACGACGGGAATGAAGGCGTCGTCCTGCAGCGCCTTGACCACGCTGGGGTCGATGGAAACGATGTCGCCGACCTGGCCCACGTCGTGGTGCACGTTCGGGTCGGTGCGGTCGGCCAGCTTGAGCTTTTGCGCGCGAATGAGGCCGCCGTCGCGTCCCGTGAGGCCCACGGCCTTGCCGCCGGCCTGGTTGATCAGACCCACGATGTCCTGCTGCACCTCGCCGGCCAGCACCCATTCGACGACTTCCATGGTCTCGGCGTCGGTCACGCGCATGCCCTGCACGAAGCTGCCCTTCTTGCCCAGCTTGTTCAGCGCGGCCTCGATCTGCGGGCCGCCGCCGTGCACCACCACCGGGTTCATGCCGACCAGCTTGAGCAGCACCACGTCTTCGGCGAAGTCGGCCTGCAGCGCCGGGTCGGTCATGGCGTTGCCGCCGTACTTGATGACGATGGTCTTGCCGTGGAACTTGCGGATGTACGGCAGCGCCTGGGCCAGGATCTCGGCCTTGTCGCGCGGAGGGATGTTGAGGACGGGGTCGGTCATGGGCGGTCAGGCTCCAAAGCGGTGGACGATGGGAAGAATTCTCGCAACAAGGCGGCGCCGGCGGTCAGGGCCGCAGCCAGCGCGGGACCTTGAAGCGCACGATCATCAGGTACGCCCCGACGTAGGTCGTGACGAACAGAAGGCAGAACAGCATCAGCACGAAGGTGTTGTTCCAGAACAGCACCGCGGGCACCACCGACAGCGCGGCGAACATCCACAGGTACGGCGAGGTGCGGTTGTTGCGCGCCAGCAGCTGGCGCGCCTCGTCGTCCGCGAAGGCCACGCGCACGATGCGCCGGAAGATCAGCTGATGGAAGTGCAGCGCGTCCGCCGTGCCCGGCGACTGGCCCCGGGCCAGCTTGCGGTAGATGGAGAACAGCGTCTCCCACACCGGGTAGATCAAGAGCAGCATCGGGAACCATGGCGACACCACGCGGTGGCGCTGCACCAGCGTCACGCAGGCCACGGCGATCACCATGCCCCAGACGTAGGCGCCGCCGTCGCCGGCGAAGATCTTGCCGCGCGGGTAGTTCCAGACCAGGAAGCCGAAGGTGGCGCCGACCAGGCAGATCACCATCGCGGCCAGCTGCCGGTCGCCCAGCTGCAGCGCCACGTGCGAGATCGCCAGGCACACGAGCACGGCCACGGTGCCGGCCAGCCCGTTGTAGCCGTCGATGATGTTGAAGGCATGCGGCAGGCCTCCGATGGCCAGGGCCGCGAAGACCAGCGAGGCATAGGGCAGCAGCGCGAGCCAGCCGTCGAGCGTCTCGAAGCCGGTGCGCGCCACGCCCAGCCCCTGCACCCAGCACACCAGCAGCGCCGAGCCGATCGTCAGGCCCAGCCGGTAGCGCACCTTGACCTGCTGGGTCACGTCTTCGACGATGCCGCCGAGCACGGCGGGCAGGATGCACACCAGCGTGAGCATCGAGGACTTGAGCGGCCAGGCGATGTTCAGCGGCTCGATCAGGCCGGCGCCCAGCCAGGCCGCGCTCATGCCGAGCATGATGCCGGCCCCGCCCAGGCGCGGCACGTGGCCCTTGTGGAAACGCTGGGGCATGTCGGCGCCGTAGCGGCGCGCGTGTCTGCGCGCGCGGCGCATGAACAGCTGCACCGCGATGGCAGAGACGAAGAAACTGAGGATGATCAGGGCAATCATGAGTGGGGTTGGGGGAACCCTAGAATTCCCGAGCGAAATTAGACCATGCCCACGCCCCCTTCTTCACCCCACGCCCCGGTCACCCTGTCGATCGTGAGCCACGGCCAGCTCGCGCTGGTGCTGCCGCTGCTCGAGCAGCTCGACCGGCACAGCCGGGACGCGATCGCCAAGGTCGTGCTCACGCTGAACATTCCCGAGGCCGACCTGCTCGCAGGACGCCAGTGGGGTTTCGCCATCGAGCGCATCGAGAACGCGGCGCCCCTGGGCTTCGGCGCCAACCACAACCAGGCCTTCGCGCGCTGCGACACGCCCTGGTTCCTGGTGCTCAACCCCGACATCCGCTTCGATGCCGACGTGCTCGCCCCGATGCTCGCCCAGGCCGCGCCCGACGCCGGCCTGATGACCCCGCGCATCCTGGAGTCGGGCCGGCCCGAGCCCGAGCCGCACCGCGCGCTGCTGACCCCCTTCGAGATCCTGGGCCGCAAGAAGCCCGGCTACCAGCCGCCGGCCGTGCCGGCCTGGATTCCGGGCCTGTTCATGCTGTTTCGCAGCGAGGCCTACCGCAAGATCGGCGGCTTCGACGAACGCTTCTTCATGTACGGGGAAGACTTCGACATCTGCGCCCGCACCCGGCTGGCCGGCTGGAAGCTCCAGGTGACCGAAGACCTGCGCGCGCGCCACGACGCCCAGCGCGCCAGCCACCGCAGCAAGAAGTACCTGTACTGGCACGTGACCAGCCTGCTCAAGGTGTGGCTGTCGGGCGCTTTCTGGCGCTACTGGCGGCTGCAGCGCGCCGCCGCCTGAAAAAGGCACGGCGGCGTTTGCGAGGACAATCGGGGCCGAAAAGCCCCGCACGAAAAGCCCGCAAGCGCCGCTTTCAGCACCGACGATGACGACCACGAGCAGCCCGACCTCCCTCCCCGAACACGCCCACCTGGTTCACCCGAAATACCGCCCGGACATCGACGGGCTGCGCGCGGTCGCGGTGCTCTCGGTGCTCGGCTACCACGCGTTCCCGCAGTGGATCAAGGGCGGCTTCATCGGTGTCGACATCTTCTTCGTCATCTCGGGCTTTCTGATCACCACCATCATCCTGGGCAGCTTCCAGGGCGACGGCTTCAGCTACCGCGAGTTCTATGCGCGGCGCGTGAAGCGCATCTTCCCGGCGCTGGCGCTGGTGCTGCTGGCCACCATGGCCTTCGGCTGGTTCGCCCTGCTGCCGCACGAATGGGAACAGCTGGGCAAGCACGTGGCCGCGGGCGCAGGCTTCGTGTCGAACTTCGCCTTCTGGAACGAGGCCGGCTACTTCGACAACGCCGCCGAGACCAAACCGCTGCTGCACCTGTGGTCGCTGGCCATCGAGGAGCAGTTCTACATCTTCTGGCCCGTGCTGCTGGGCCTGGCCTGGAAGCGCAAGTGGCGCATGCTCACGGTGCTCGGCACGGTGGCGGCGATGTCGTTCCTGCTCAACGTGACGACCATCCACAGCCACCGCACGGCCGCGTTCTATTCGCCGCTGTCGCGCTTCTGGGAGCTGATGATCGGCGGCATGCTGGCCTATGCGCGGCTGCACCGACCGCCGCCGAAGCCGGGCTGGAGCCGCCACGCGCAGTCGATCGCCGGCCTCGTGCTGATCGTGCTGGGCCTATGCTACATCCGCGGCGGCAAGGCCTTCCCCGGGTTCTGGGCCATCCTGCCGTCGGTGGGCGCCTTCTTCTGCATCGCCGCCGGGCCGACCGGCGTGCTCAACCGCTATGTGCTCGCGTCCAAGCCGATGGTGTGGGTCGGCCTGATCAGCTACCCGCTGTACCTGTGGCACTGGCCACTGCTGGCCTATGCGCGCATCCTCGAGGGCAAGCTGCCGTCGGACGGCATCCGCGCGCTGATGCTGGTGGCGTCGTTCGTGCTGGCGTGGCTCACCTACCGGTTCGTCGAGCGCTACACGCGCCGCAGCGAGAACCCGACGGTGACGGCGGGGCTGGTGGCCGTGATGATCGGCTTCGTCGTGCTCGGCCTGCTGGCGACCACGCGCTACTACGTGGGCCGCCACAGCGATCCGTACTTCAACAAGACCGCCGCAGCCGCCAAGGACTGGGCCTACCCGGACGGCCTGAGCCCGATCAAGGTCGATGGCGAGGTGCTGCAGCAGATCGGGCAGGGCAAGCGGCGGGTGCTGTTCTTCGGGGACAGCCACGTCGAACAGTACGGGCCGCGCGCCGTCGAGCTCTCCAAGACCTCGCCGGGCACCCTCGATTCGCTCTCTTTCGTGACCTGGGGCGCCTGCCCGCCGATTCCCAACGTGGTCGACGAGCAGAACAACCTCTGCGGCGAACGCCGCGATGGCGGCATGCGGCTGGCCATGAGCGACCGGTTCGACGCCGTCGTCTTCGGCGGCTGCTGGAACTGCTACTTCACCGAGACCGGCAAGCCCAACGCAGAGAACGCCGCGGCCGACCGCTACTACTTCTTCGACGGCAAGGACAAGCGGCGCTTCATGGGCGGCGGTGGGGTGGACTTCTCGCTCAACATGCTCGAGACCGTGCTGACCACGTTGGCCAAGCACAAGCAGGTCTACCTGCTGCTGGACAACCCGGTCGGCGAGGGCTTCGGCCCCGAGGAGTTCATCAAGGGTGGCCGCCTGGGCGACATGCAAGTGGGCAAGATGTCGCCCACCGCTCCCTGGGACCCGCGGCAGAAGGCGCTGCACGAGCGCATGCGGCAGATCGCGCAGCGCAGCGGCGCCATCGTGATCGACCCGATCCCGACCCTGTGCCAGAAAGACTGGTGCACCCGCGCCGATGCCGACGCCACGCCGATCTACAAGGACGCAGGCCACCTGCGCGCCGAGTACGTGCGCTCGCACGCCACCTACATGAACCCGGCGATGACGTCGGCGCCGGCCCGCTGAGGACCGCGCTGCGGCGGCCTGCGGGCCGCCGCGGCGCGCATCAGGACTTGTAGACCTTGCGCAGGCTGCGGATGCCCGGCAGCTTCGTCAGCGCGCCGATGAAGCGCACCATGCCCGGCGTGCTCCGACGCAGCAGAAACAACGTGATCCACAACCGCAGCTTCTTCTTGCGGCCCACATACGGGTTCGCGAAGACGATGGCCGCGTAGTCATCGAGCACCGCCGTCATCTCGCCGCGGTACTGGTCGTCCTTCTTGATGGCCTCGATCGCCTCGTTCACGAAGAACAGCTGGAAGCGCGGCATCAGGTATTCGCGCAGGTAGTAGCGACCGCGCTGGTGCTCGTCGGGGAACATCTGCAGCAGCTTCTTGAAGTACTTGAAGCGGCTGCGCACCATGCGGATACCGAACGAGGTGCTGGCCGTGTGGATGCACCAGACCGTCACCGCCTTGTCCACGAAGTGATTGCTGTAGCCCTTGCGGAAGATGCGCAGGAACAGGTCGTCGTCCTCGTAGCCCATGAACTGCGAGTCGAAGCCGCCCACTGCGTCGAAGGCCTTGCGGCTCACGAGCGCGGCCGAGGGCAGGACGAACATGTCGTAGCGCAGCAGGTCGAAGATGCTGCGCTTCGGGTGCTGTGCGTGGTCCTTGATGACGCCGGTGCGGATCACGTTGCCGTCGCCGTCCGCCTCGTACAGGTCGGCGTAGATGTAGCCGAACAGGCGGTCGTCCCACGGGATCGACGACACCAGCGTCTCGATGTGGTTCGGCAGGTAGAAGTCGTCCTGGTCCAGGAAGCAGATGTACTCGGAGGTCGACGCCGCCACGCCCGCATTGCGCGCCGAGCCCTGGCCGCCGTTCTCCTTGTCGAGGATGCGAAACGGATAGCGGGCCGCCAGCCCGTCGAGCGCGGCGCGCTCTTCCGGGCGGGAGCCGTCGTTGACCACGATCACCTCGTGCGCCGGCACCGACTGCTCGAACACGCTCTTCACCGAGCGCTCGATGAAATCGGCGCCGTTGTAGAACGGGATGATGACCACGACGTTCGGCCAGGCCATCGGCTCGCCAGGCGGGGAAGGGTTCGCGGGGACGTTGGTTGGGTTCATTGTTGTTGTGTCAGACGGATTCGAAAAGATCGCGGACCACGCCGCGCACCCCGCGGCCGAACTTGTCGTAGCGACCGGTCATGGCCTCGCGCAGGATCGGCACGCACCGGGCCAGGCGCGAGGCCGGCAAGGCGGCGCGGAAACGCTGGTGCACGATCTTGCTGCGCACCTTGTCGATGATCTCGGGGGGCACGCGATCGCCCAGTTGCAGCAGGCGCTCCAGCAACAGCTCGGCCTTGATCGCGCGCTCGACGTGCGTGTTGCCGCGCGAGGCGAGCGCCTTGCGCACTTTTTCCTTGTAAGTGTCGCGGCGGGCGCCGATCTGGTTGGATTCGTGCTGGCGGTATTCGATGAGCGGCTCTTCCAGCAGGTCGACCCGCGACGTCGTCGACGCGATGATGGCCAGCCATTCGTCGTGCACCCACTCTACCGGCAACGGCAAGGCATCAGCGAGCAGCGAGCGACGGAAAACCGTGGTCGCACCGGTCACGAGGTTGCGGCGCAACAGCACGTCGAAGGCATTGCCGGCATGGACGCGCGCCAGCTCCGAAGGCGAAACCTCCAGGGCATGGAACAGCGTATGACCGATGTCGTGGCGGTCCGTGTCCACCAGGCGCGCGTCGGTGTGCAGCAGCACCAGGGTGTCGTCCTGCTCGAAACGAGTCACCATTTTTTCAAGCCGATCGGGCATCCAGACGTCGTCCTGATCGCTCAGCGCAATCAGCTCACTGGTGCATGCGCTGATGGCCTGCTCGAAATTCTTGACGACGCGCAGCGCCGTGGTGTTCTCGAAGATCCGCAACGCCACGGGATGTTGTGGCCGCTCGGCGGCGCATTCAGCAACGACGGCACGCACCACATCGACCGAACCATCGCGCGAGGCATCGTCGGACAGGACGATCTCGACCGGCGGACGGCTCTGAAGGCAGATGCTGCGAACCTGCTCGCGCAGGAAGCGCGCGCCGTTGTACGTGCACAGCGCAACGGAAACTTCAAGGGGACGGGTGATACTCATGGGTTGCTCGCTTTGTCGAGTGCGCGCGGCCCGTCAGATGTCTTTGCGGACGCTTTTTTACTTGTTCACGGGTGCCGATGGCCGGTGTTCCAATCGGGTCGCCGAATCAGCGCCGGTAAAATTATCGCCCACTTCACACCAAACCGAACATGCGCCCCTTCCGTCACACGGCCGAGGGACAGGTTCCCGGCCTTGGCAAGCTTCGCGATGACTGGCTTACCCGCCGTTCATCCATGAAAAAGGAAAACATCTCTTGACACGCATCGGCAGCGAAAAACTGGCGCTCGACGAAGCCGGTTTCAACAACCGCCCAGGCAAGGGCGGCACCGCCCCTCGGGCACACATTTCCGGACTCACATGAGCCAAGTTCACTCAAATCTGCACCGCAGCGTCTTCGCTGACTGGTGGGAAGGTACACGCCGGACCGACATCTGGTGGACGCTCGCCTGGTTCGATATCGTGCTGCGCTACCGGCGCTCGATGCTCGGCCCCCTGTGGCTCACGCTCAGCATGGGGGCCATGATCGGTGGCATGGGGCCGCTGTACAGCTCCCTGTTCGGCACCCCACTGGACAAGTTCTTTCCGCACCTGGCGCTCGGCATCATCTTCTGGAGCTTCTTCTCCAGCACGGTGACGGATGCGTGCAATGCCTTTGTCAGTTCGACCAACTACCTGAAGCAGGGCTACTTCCCCGTCAGTCTGTTCGTTTGGCGCAGCATCTCGCGCAACCTGATCCAGTTTGCACACCAGATCGTGCTGTACATCCCGGTCGCGCTCTGGGCGGGTGTCTCACTCGGCTGGTCTGCGCTCCTGGTCATTCCTGCGTTCCTGATCGCTGTGATCAACGCACATGCACTGGGGCTCCTGCTGGGCCTGATCTGCACGCGGTACCGGGACGTCACCCAGATCGTCACCAGCGTGATGCAGATGTTGATGTTCCTGACCCCCGTGTTCTGGATTCCTGAAAATCTTCCGGGGCGCGCCAAGTACATTCTCTGGAATCCCTTCGCGCAAATGCTGGACCTGCTGCGCACTCCGCTGATGGGTGGCGTGGCACATGCCCACAGCTGGTGGGGCATCCTGGGCTGGACCGCGGTAACCGTTGTCGCCGCGACCCTGGTGTTCGCCAAATACCGCCGCCGCGTCGTCTACTGGCTCTGATCATGGCTCTTATCTCTCTCAAAAACGTCGGCGTCAGCTTCCCCATCTATGGCGCCGGCGCCTCTTCGCTGAAGAAGACGATTGCTGCGTCGGTCACGGGCGGGCGCTTCGGCAAGGAAACCGGCGTCACTGTGGTGCAGGCGCTGAACGGCATCAACCTCGAGTTGAAAAGCGGCGACCGGCTCGGCCTCATTGGCCACAACGGCTCCGGAAAGTCCACCCTGCTGCGCACGCTGGCAGGCGTTTACGAACCCTCTTCGGGGGAAATGGTCCGCCAGGGCAGCGTGGCCAGCCTGATCGATCCGGCGCTGGGCATCGAGCCGGACGCCAGCGGCATCGAGAACATCATGCTCAGAGGCCTTGTGATGGGCATGAGCCGCAAGGAGATCGAGCGGCAGATCCCGTCCATCTGCGAATTCAGCGGTCTCGGCGAGTACGTCAACATGCCGGTGCGAACCTATTCCACCGGCATGATGATGCGCCTGGCCTTTTCCATCTCGACCAGCGTCGAGGCGGACATCCTGCTCATGGACGAATGGCTGTCGGTGGGCGATGCGGACTTCAACGAGAAGGCCGAGAAGCGGATGCGGGACGTCGTTTCGAAATCCGGCATCTTGGTGCTGGCCTCGCATTCGCCCGAGCTGATCGCCAAGGAGTGCAACCGCGTCATCCACCTCGAACACGGGCGGATCATCGAGGAGCGCTGAAGCGGATCGAACCGCCCCGGGCCCTTGTTGCGCGGGGTGGTTGCTCCGCCCGCCGTTCAGTTGTCGAAGTTCAGGCGTTCCCGCTCTACCACCAGCGGACGCTTCATCACATGCGTCAAGATGGCGCCGACATATTCGCCCAGAAGGCCGATGAAGAAGAGCTGGACCGAGGCGAAGAAGAACATACCGATCAGGATGGGCGCGGTGCCCATCGAGAACTCGCTCCAGAACAGCATCTTCAGGATCAGATAGAGCAGCGACACGCCAAGACTGACACCCGACAGCGCAAAGCCCACCATCGTGGCGATGCGCAGCGGTACCCGCGAATGCGAGGTGATGCCCAGCATCGCGATGTCGTAGAGCGTGTAGAAGTTGTTCTTCGTGATGCCGCGCTTGCGGCGCGGTTGGTTGTAGGGCACCTGCACCGCCTCGAAGCCGACTTCCGACACCAGGCCTCGAAGGTAGGGGTAGGGATCGTCGATCCGGCGAAGCTCCTCCAGCACCTGCCTGTCGTACAGGCCGAAGCCGGTGAAGTTCTGGATCAGCTTGACGTCGGCAATGCGCGTCACGGTCCGGTAGTAGGCGCGGCGGATCGCGAACATCAGGCCCGACTCGTCGGCGGTCGGCTTGACCCCGACGACCAGTTTGGCACCGTTGTGCCAGTGCTCGACGAAGGCCTTCATCAACTCCGGCGGGTCCTGGAGATCGGCCACCAGCAGGATCGCAGCATCACCGCGTGCCTGCAGCAACCCGTGGTACGGCGAGCGGATGTGCCCGAAATTCCGTGCGTTCAGGATCACCTTGACGTTGCGATCGGCAGCGGCCATCGCGCGCAGGATTTCCGGCGTTCGGTCGGACGAGAAGTTGTCGATGAACAGATGCTCATACGTCACGCCCTCGATGGTCTCGAAGACGGCGCGCGCCTGGCGGTACACCTCCTCGACGTTCTCTTCCTCGTTGTAGCAGGGGGTGACGACGGTGATGTGTTTCATGAAGCAGAGAAAACAAAGCGGCGCTGGAGCACAAAGGCGATCAGCGCCAATGGAAGAATGACCATCGCGTTCGCCACATAGACACTGAGCCCGGCACGCAGCAGCAAGGCAACCGAGCCGACATTGATCAGGTAGACGACGACGTACACCGCGACGAAGCGGCCGAGTTGCGACAAGGGGGCGCCACCAAAGACGAGCCGCCCCGTGCTCTGGAAATTGAACGCCACGCCGAGCACGGTCGCCAGTCCGATGGCGAGCGGGTACGCAAGTCCCGCCCACACGAAGGCAGCGAACAATGCGTAGCCCACCACGGTGTTCAATCCACCGACCAGCAGGAAACGCAGCAGCTGCGAATTCAGCATCTCAGGACATTTTCCACTTGCCGACGAAAGGCGCCACCCGCGCGCGCACCGACACCAGGTCGAGTCCATGATCGCGCATGGCATGGGCATAGGAGCCGCAGGTTTCAGAGAAACGCTCGCCCACACCAATGCGCAGCACCGGGACGGGCGTCGTCTCGGAGATCGCCTCCAGCACCGCGGCACCGAGTCCACCAGCCGCCGAATGCTCTTCCAGCGTGACGATGGCCCGGCTTTGCGCGGCAAGCGAACTCAGTTGCCCGGCATCGAGCGGCTTGATCCAGGGCGCACTCCAGACCGGCACACCGAGCTCGGCACCCAACGCGCATGCGGCCTTGACCATGGAGCCGGTGGCGATCAGCTGCACCGGGGCATTCCCCTCCTGCACACGGACCAGCTCACCGCGCACCAGCGAAGGCGCCTGGACATGCACGGCGCCCAGGTCGGCCTTGCCCATGCGCATGTAGACCGGGCTTTCGAGCGCCAATGCCGTCGACATGCAGGCCGTGAGTTCGTGCGCGTCGCACGGCGACATGATGTCGATGTGCGGCACCCCGCGCAGGCAGGCGATGTCTTCGAAGCTCTGGTGGCTGGTGCCCAGCGTGCTGTACACCAGCCCGGCACCGTCACCGGTGAAGATGACCGGCAGCTTCTCGTAGCAGACGTCGATCTTGATCTGCTCGAGGACCCGCACCGGCACGAAGGCGCTCAGGCCATAGACGATCGGCCGGAAGCCGGCCTTGGCCAGCCCAGCGGCCACGCCCACCATGTTCTGCTCGGCAATGCCGGCGTTGATGTACTGGTCCGGGCAGCGCTTGCGGAACTCGTCGAACAAGGCGTAGCCGTGGTCTCCTGTCAGGAGCACCACGCGCTCGTCCCTGGAAGCCGCCTCGACCAGGGCTGCGGAGAACGCGGCCCTCATGCCGATGCTCCCTCGAGTTCGCGCAGCGCCTGCGCGTACAGCTCAGGATTCAGGCGCGAGTAGTGCCACGCATTCACGTTTTCCATGTAGGAGACACCTTTGCCTTTCACCGTCTTCGCGACCAGCGCCTTGGGCCGGCCGTTGTGGCGCCCTTCCAGGTCGGTGATCGCCGCAGAGATGGCCTCCATGTCATGGCCATCGACCGTCAGCACATCGAAGTCGAAGGCTGCGAACTTGGCTCCGAGATCACCCAGCTGCATCACCTCGTCGGTGGTGCCCATCGCCTGGAAACCGTTCGCGTCCACGATGACCATGAGGTTGTCCAGCTTCGCGTGCGCCGCGAAGAGCAAGGCCTCCCAGATCGGTCCCTCGTTGATCTCGCCGTCGCCGATGAGGGCATAGCATTTCTGGCCGCTCTTGCGCCGCGACGCGGCCAGGGCAAGCCCCACGCCGACCGAAAGCCCATGACCGAGCGTGCCGGAGGTCACCTCGCACCCGGGCACGTGTGCGTCCGACAGCCCCTTGAGCCGGGAACCGTCGTGGAAGTACCTGTCGATGTCGGTGCGGTCCAGCCACCCCAACTCGTACAGGCAGGCGTATTGCGCCATCACGCCGTGGCCCTTGCTCAGTACCAGATGGTCGCGTGCAGGATCGGCGGCATTGGTCTTGTCGTAGCGCATGTGGCGCCCGTACAGGCAGGACAGCAGCTCGATGATCGAGAAGGCGCAGCCCAGGTGCACGGCGTTGCCTGCGTAGGCCATCTCGAGCACCGTCTTGCGCAGGGAGGCAGGGTCGAATGAATGTCTCATGATGAAAAAGATCGGTTGGTACCCGGCGTGGCAAGCCAGGAGAGGGTTCGGCGGATTCCTTCCTCGAGACCGACGGCATTCGTCAGCCCGAGCTCATCGGCCGCGCGCTTCACATCCGGAACGTACCGATGGCCGGCCAGACCCGGGACTGCGCGCCCTGCCACCTGGACAGGGATGCCCGTGCGTGCAACACGCGTCACCTCGCCGGCAAGTTCGGCGATGGTCACCTCGTTGTCGCCCCCGACGTTGTATACGCGGCCAGGTGCGCCCAACGCCAGGCAGCTCAGCAGCCAACGCGCCATGTCGCCCGCGTACTGATAGGTCCGGATCGCCTCGCCGCTTCCCTGCACCACGATGCCCTGGCCGTTCGCGGCCTGGGCAATGAACTGGGCCGCCGCAGCGCCGCTCGAAGGCAGCAGATAGGGCCCCAGGAATGCGAAACAACGCGCGACAACCACCTCGAAGGGCCAGGGTTGCGCCACGACGCTTTCTGCCCGGCGCTTCGCCCGGGTGTACGCATTCGCACCATCGGCCTCGTGCCACGGCTGCGATTCCGCGAGCCGCGCCACGCCCAACTGGGCGCCGTACACCGCGCCCGAGCTGACATGCAGAAGCCGGCGCACGCCACTGGCGGCCGCGAACTCGCACGCGCGACGCGTTCCCGCCTCGGACAGGTGCTCGAGCCGGCCAAGGTCCGCCCCGGGTGGAGCCACCGGCAATGCCGC
Organism: Variovorax sp. GW460-12-1-14-LB1; assembly: GCF_059423605.1. NCBI lineage: Bacteria > Pseudomonadati > Pseudomonadota > Betaproteobacteria > Burkholderiales > Comamonadaceae > Variovorax > Variovorax sp. GW460-12-1-14-LB1. The sequence continues at coordinate 57,339 of NZ_JBWKYF010000014.1, read as the reverse complement.
ATGGATGATGGACGAGAACGTTCCGCCTGGAAACTCGAAATCGACGACATCGCCCTGGTGCAATTCGACCGGCTTCGCCTTCGCGAGATGCGGGCTGCCTTGCGCGAACCGGTCGGGCTCGCGCGTCAGCACCGTCACGCGCAGGCCGAGACCCAACGCTCTGTCGGCATGCAGCAGGCATTCCAGCAGCCACTTGCCGACGAAGCCGGTGCCGCCCGTCAGGAACAGCGCCTGTCCGCGCAACACGTCCCACACGCTCGGCGCGGTCAACCTCAGCACCTCATCGAGTTCCGACGCCGGAACAGGAGGCGCAAGGTCAGTCAAAGCGCAGGCCGAGGTAGGTCTCGATGCTTTCGACGGCGTGATCGAGCATCGGCTCGGTCAGACCCGGGTAGACGCCGATCCAGAACGTGTCGTTCATGATCCGGTCGGTGTTCTTCAGCTCGCCGACCACGCGGTAGTTGCGGCCGATCATGTACGGCTGGCGCAGCAGGTTTCCCGCGAACAGGAGACGTGTGCCGACCTTCTGCTGGTCGAGGTAAGTGAGCAGGTCCACGCGCCGCGTGTTGGCCGCCTCGCGCAGGGTGATCGGGAAGCCGAACCACGACGGCTCGGAGCCCGGCGTGGCTTCGGGGAGCTCCAGGAACTCTTCGCAGCTGCGCAGGCGCTCCGTCAGGTAGGCGAAGTTCTTCTTCCGTGCCGCCACGAAGCCGTCCAACCGGTCGAGCTGGGCCAGGGCGCATGCCGCCTGCATGTCGGTGATCTTGAGGTTGTAGCCCAGGTGGGAATACGTGTACTTGTGGTCGTAGCCCTCGGGCAGATCGCCGAGCTTCCAGCAGAAGCGCTTGTTGCAGGTGTTGTCCTTGCCGGGCGCGCAGTAGCAGTCGCGCCCCCAGTCGCGGATGGATTCCGCGATCAGCCGGAGTTCGTCGTTGTTGGTGAACACCGCGCCGCCCTCCCCCATCGTGATGTGATGGGCGGGATAGAAGCTCAAGGTGCCGATATCGCCGAAGGTGCCCACGAGCTGCCCTTCATAACGTGCGCCCAAGGCATCGCAGCAGTCTTCGACCAGCCACAGTCCGTGCTTTTCACAGGCAGCCTTGACGACCTTCAGGTTGTACGGATTGCCCAGCGTGTGCGCCAGCATGATCGCCTTGGTGCGCGGGCCAATGGCGGCCTCGAGCAGATCGGCATCGATGTTGTAGGTTGGGATGTGCACGTCGACGAACACCGGGACTGCGCCGCACTGCAGGATCGGATTCACCGTCGTGGGAAAGCCCGCCGCCACGCCGATCACCTCGTCGCCGGGCTTGATTGCGCGGTCACCGAGCTTGGGTGATGTCAGGGTCGAGAACGCGACCAGATTGGCCGAAGAGCCGGAGTTCACGGTCATCAGGTGCTTCACACCCAGATAACCCGCGAGGCGGCTTTCGAACAGCGTATTGAAGCGCCCCGTCGTGAGCCATGCGTCGAGCGACGCATCGACCATCAGTTGCATTTCGGGTGTACCGACGACCTTGCCCGAAGGCGGGATCATGGTTTCGCCGGGCACGAAGGGCGTGGGCTCACTCGCCAGCTCGCCGTACTCGCCGACCAGCGCGAGGATCTTCTTGCGCAGCTCGTTTTTCTTGAAGGAGATTTCAGTCATGGGTGGGGGTTCTTTCGTATTGTTCGATTTGTTCAAGGGTAACGTCGGTCATGTCGCGACCGTCGAGCCAGGCGCGCTGCCAATCGACGATGGCACCGAGGCTTTGGCGCAGGTCCCAACGCGGCATCCACCCCAGCGTCTGCCGTGCCTTCGAGCAGTCGAGCTTCAGCCAGCTGGCTTCGTGAGGCTGGTCTTCTTGTGCATTGCTGCGCCATTGCGCGCCGCCGCCCCACAGATCGACCAGACGGTCCGCGATCCAGGAGACAGGTCGGGCGTCCGAATCCGCCGGGCCAAAGTTCCAGGGCTGCGCCCATCCCGGGCCCTCGGCATGCAGGCGCTCGGCCAGCATCATGTAGCCCCGAAGCGGCTCCAGCACGTGCTGCCACGGCCGGACCGCATGGGGGTTGCGAATGTCCGCCACACGCCCTTCGGCAAAGGCATGCAGCAGATCGGGCACGAGCCGGTCTTCCGACCAGTCGCCTCCGCCGATCACGTTGCCGGCACGGGCCGTTGCGAGCGCAACGCCGTGCTCGCCATGACGGGCTTCATTGAAGAACGAAGACCGGTACGAGGCCGCGACCAATTCCGAGCATCCCTTGCTGTTGCTGTACGGGTCGTAGCCGCCCATGGGTTCGTTCTCGCGATAGCCCCACTGCCATTCCCGGTTCTCGTAGCACTTGTCACTGGTCACGACCACGATCGAGCGGACGCTGCTGCAGGCGCGCGCCGCCTCGAGCAAGTGCACCGTGCCCATCACGTTGGTGGAATAGGTCTCCACCGGATCGACGTAGGAACGCCGTACCAACGGCTGGGCGGCCAAGTGGAACACCACTTCGGGCGCGAACTCGTGCAGGGCAGTGCGCAGTGCACCGAGGTCGCGCACGTCGCCGATCAGCGAATCCGTGGCCGAGCGCGCCATAGCCAGCGCATGCAGGCTGGGCTCGGTGGACGGCGCCAGTGCGTAGCCTCGGACAATGGCACCGTGCTTGCCCAGCCACAGCGCGAGCCAGCTGCCCTTGAAGCCCGTGTGCCCCGTGAGGAAGACGCGCTTGCCGCGCCAGAAAGACGGTGTCATTCCCAGACCTTCCACGGCGCCCGACCGCACGCCCACAGTTCTTCGAGGTGGGTCTTGTCGCGCAGCGTGTCCATCGGCTGCCAGAAGCCGCCGTGCTTGAAGGCGGCCAGCTGCCCCTCGGCCGCCAGGCGCTCGAGTGGCTCACGCTCCCACACGGAAGCATCGTCCACGATGTAGTCGATCACCGAGGGCGACAGCACGAAGAAGCCGCCGTTGATCATGGCGCCGTCGCCCTTTGGCTTTTCCTGGAAGCTGCGCACCTTGTCACCCTGCATGTCGAGTGCGCCGAAGCGCCCAGGCGGGAAGGTGGCCGTGAGCGTGGCCTTGACCTTCTGCGACTTGTGGAAGGCAATGAGTTCGGTGATGTTCAGGTCGGCCACCCCGTCGCCGTAGGTGAAGCAGAAAAGCTCTTCGTCCCGCACGTAGGGCGCCACACGCTTGAGGCGCCCGCCGGTCATGGTGTCTTCGCCGGTATCGATGAGTGTCACGCGCCAGGGTTCGGCCTTGCGGTGGTGGACTTCCATGGTGTTGCCGACCATATCGAAGGTGACGTCGGACATGTGAAGGAAGTAGTTCGCAAAGTACTCCTTGATCACGTAGCCCTTGTAGCCGCAGCAGATGACGAAGTCGTTCACACCGTGCGCGGCGTAGATCTTCATGATGTGCCAGAGGATGGGCTTGCCGCCCACCTCGATCATGGGCTTGGGCTTCAGGCCCGTTTCTTCCGAAATGCGGGTGCCCAACCCACCCGCCAAAATCACAGCCTTCACTTCTTCCCCCTTGAAAAGCAATCCAATTTTAATCGAGGCGAGTCACAGCATTCACCGCACCCTGCTCGTTCTCGCAGACCAGGCCACGCTCGCCAGAGCCAACGCTACAAAGACCGAAAAAATCTTGGGGAGAAAGAAATACCTTACCTCGAACTGCACCAAAACAAATATCACGAAGAAACAGGCGTAAAAAGAAGAAAACACCCAAAAATAGACAAGAAAATCAGATGATTTTCGAATTAAATACAGAAGAAAGAATGAGGCCGCAAACAAAATCAATACAACTGAATTTCCCAAATAGTCACCGGGAACATCCTCCGCCAAAAGCTTCGGAAAGGAGCGAATCGTCGGAAACCAGTAGATTCTTGCCAGCGACGCCTTGTACTCAACCCACTCTCCAAAATGGTCGAAGAATGCCTTGTAAAAAAGGGAGGGCTCTGTTTTTCCGCAAAAATCGGGCTCGAACTTACAGGCCAAATTCCCCCCGCCCGCCACAACAAAGCCTCCGTCCATCTCCCTCAATTTTTCCTCGGACATCAAGGCATTTCGGATGACGATGTCTTGCGTTTGAACCCAGTCCCATCTGCCGACGTCGACATAGTGATAAATGCGCCACGGCAGCATCAAGAGTTGCGCTGCAAGCACACAGATTGCCATCGCCTTCAGCGTAGTTGATCCGTTTGTTCGAATTGATTTTTTCTTTAAAAGAAAACTCAACGCCAGCACCAATACCACCAGCCCAAGAAAACCGACACTGAGCACAAGCGCGATCAGTTCATACTGCGAGCGAAAATAGGCCGCCAGCGCCAAAAAAACACCACCGGCCACTGCGTAGCGCACGACCCCGGTTCTGGCAGCAATCAGAAGAAGAAATGTGAATGTGATGAAGAATAGAACCGAAAACCCTTCGCCAAAGGAAAGGCCCACCGGTTGCAAAAGAAAAAATCTTGTGACCGGAAACAGGAATGGGACCAGCGGCAGCAACAGGGCCAAGAATGCCGGAACATAAAATGAAAGGTAGCGCCTGACCGTCATCAGCATGAAGACGCCAGTGACGATGGTCAACCCGAGAAGAACCACGAGAAACGGGGCTTCCGTGCCAAGCATCTTGAAAATTCCGCCCAACAGCAGCACGAATCCTGGCGGCCAGAGATTGAAGATCCAGGCGGACGGCTGCGCCAGCCACCCCTGATCAGCGACTTCAAGCCCAGCTCGGGCAAACGTTTTTGGATCGTTGATGGTCGGGAAATTCAAAAAATCCGGAACACTGATCCACAAGTTCGGCTGTATGGCACTGTCCCGGAACCAACTGATGGCGAGCAAGGCCGCCGCGTAAAAGAAAGCGACAGCAATTCGCTCCGTCGTTGTTTTTTTCATTCGTGAATTTTTCGACTTCCGACCGGGCGCGGGACGTTCATTCCTGATTCAAGAACCGGACATGGCGCGCCGGCGCCCCCACGACCAGCGAGAACGGTGCCACGTCGCGCGTCACTACGGCACCCGCCGCCACCATGGCATCATGCCCGATGGTGATGCCCGGCGTGATCACGGCGCCAGCCCCGATCGAAGCGCCGCGGCACACAGTCGTACGCAGAAACGACTCCGGATAGACCTTTGACCGGGGAAACAGGTCATTGGTAAAAATGGCGCCGGGGCCAATGAATACATTCGACTCGAGCGTGATGCCGTCCCAGAGATAGACTCCGGACTTGACTGTCACGTTGTCACCCACCACGACATCGTTCTCGATGAAGCAATGTGCCGACACATTACAATTGGCGCCAATGCGCGCACCCGCGAGAACAACATTGAATTGCCATATGTTTGTTCCATCACCAATTTCCTTGGCTTGAACATCGGCAAGAGAATGAATAAACGCCGAATTATTTGAAGTCATTTTGAGTCCATGCTTTCATGAAGTTTCACGAGATTCCGAATCGAGCCGCAACACGCACATCCATACAATGATCCGATTTCGCTTCTTGCTGCTACGCGCCCTCACTCGAACAAAATTCGTCAATGCGGAATATTATAAGCAAAAATATGAAGATGTTGCAAGGGCGGAGCTGGATTCAAATTACCATTATTTCAAATACGGAATAAAGGAAGGCCGATACCCCAATCACTCCACCGAACGACTCGTCGATTGGATTTACGCCACCACCACGAAATTCCTGATTCGCTTCTGCCTCAACGAATCCTACTACCTTCGAACCTACCGGGATGTGCGGGAAGAAGGAATTTCCCCAAGCACTCACTATGCACTGAAAGGTCGCAAGGAAAAAAGATACATCAATCGCTTCTTTGCAGCGATGAGCGGTTTGATCTATTTTGCGAAACTCGAACTCACATCACTCTCCAAAAACAGTGCTGCTCGCGAATCAGAGGTCGCGCTATACAAATACTCAATCTTTGAGTCCGCCCGAAAGGGGATCTTCGAAGAAATAAAATCCAAAGCCATTTCCCGACAACTGAGCGCAAAAAATTCAGGAGAAAAGATATTTCTCTCGAAGCTCAAAACCATCGAATTCTTCGACCTCCCCAAGGCCGGGTACAAGCTGGAAGACATCGAACCCGCCTATCCGATGGATTTTCAAGAACCGAAAATCATCGGCTCGAACGCTGAACGCCCGCTACGCAGAGCGGAAGTTCCGCGCAAATGGCTCGCAACGATCGATGACGCCGCTGTCCTTGGTGGATTCCAGGTAGTGGCAAAGCATCGCATGGTGATTTACGAGCCAGCGGCAGATCCACATCAGGGTTTTGTAGCAGGCATCTGGCCGTACGTCGTCTCGCTCGATGAAAAGAGTGAAGTTCTTTTCTGGTTCCGCTATAAACAGGAAATCAGCATTCCTTCTGCCATATTGCTGAGCGGTCGCTGCAGTCCAAACTACTACCATTGGCTTATAGAGTACCTCGGGAAATCCCATATTCTGTCGAAGCAGGACCGCCTGAGAAAAACGCCGCTGATCGTCGACGACAAGATGTTCCCGCAGGAATTCGAGTCGCTGCAGACCATGCTGCCCGACTGGCCCATTTACCGGCTCGATGACTCCACGTTGCTGAAAGTAAAAAAACTTCATGTGGTATCTGCCTGCACGAACCTGACCGACAACCTGCGCGGGCCGATGTGGAAGTTCTCGGCCATCTGCTTCAAGACTTTGGGCCACATGCGGTCCACCGTTTTCCAGCGGTTCGGCATCGAAGAGGCGGGCCCCGGCAGCAGAAAGGTTTTCCTTGCGCGTCGCACCGGCCGGAACATCATCAACACCCCGGAAGTCGAAGAGGTGCTCGCGTCGTACGGCTACGAAATCGTGGACACCGGCCAGCTGTCGTTCGAGCAGCAGGTGCGCCTGTTCGCGGAAGCCCGCACCATCGTCGGCGCCATGGGAGCGGCATTCACCAACCTGATCTTCTGCCAGCCGGGCACGCAGGTGCTAGCGCTGTCGTCGCCCTACACGCAGCTCTTCTGCTCGCAATCGAACATGGCACTGTTTGCCGGGTGCAGCTATCAGATCCTTGTCGGCGAACACGCGTTGTTCCAGCCCGGCGACGAGCACACGGTTTCCGACCCGAGCTTGTTTCTCGACAGCTACGCCATCGATTCCAAGAAACTGGCGGCCGCGCTGGAGCACATCGAACGTCAGGCGGCCGAGGCATCCGCTGCCAAATAGCAGGCACCCACTGTCAGTCTGGCGGCCATCTCTGCCGAAGACCGCTCCATATCTGGATCTTCTGCTGTTCATGGGGAAACACCGCATCCCCGCAGTGCTCGAAATTGGCGGGGAACCCCTTCAACGCAGCCGGAAGCGGCGGCAGGCTTGCATCGATGTTGAGCCGGATCGCGACCACAGCCTTGTCGGCAAGGGCTTCGTTCGACGCAAGCACCGCGTCAGCCTGGGCGACGTTGTTCAACCAGGGCGTCTCCACAGGCACCGCGTTCAGCGCCAGCGCCAAGCCAGGGACGTTGTACAGACCCAGGAACGGTGCGCCGGGCGCAATGCGGCACTTCGCGATGGCCGCATCGATCTCGTGCATGAACTGCCGGGTTCCCGCATCCACCTTCACCCGACCCAACGGGCCGATGGTGACGGCGAAGGATTGCCGGTCCATGCGTTCGTTGAGGTTATAGGGGATCTTGGCTTTGGAAACGAGGATCTGGGCGCTCGTCAGCGCGACGAACCCGACCAGGATCGCCATCGACGCCACTGCATCCCTTGTTGCTACCGGTCTGGCGTACGCGGCGAGCGCCATCAAGGCGCCCCAGGAGGCCAGGGAAATGATCACCTGGCCGAAGAGCGCGTTGCCGGTTCCCATCGCCACGGTGTAGGGCAGCATGGCCAGCAGGACGAAGAGCCATCTGGAGCGCACCGGCACGGCCTGCCACGCAACCGCGAGCATGAGCGCCAGCAAGACCAATGCCCGTTGCATGTACTCGACGTACTGCGCCATGCCATACGAAAAATACTCCGCGGCGACAAGCGCATGGACGAGCGCGGCGATCACGAGTCCGATCGTCACCCAACTTTTTCTGATCAGGTACACGAGAACCGCGACGATGAGAAACACATTCGAGCGCATCGCGTCGGCCGTGTAGCCCCCGAACTCGATGGCGTAGCGGCCCAGCCGCGTGAGGATGGGCTCGGTCTGGACCATCCTGAAGAGCGCCATGCCACCGCTGAAAGCTTGCGCCGCCTCACTGGGCGTGGTGTGCGCGAAGAGGAGCGCGGCAAGCCCGAACAGCCCGCCAGCGATCACTGCCGCCAACGCCAGCGTCTTGCGCCCGCCCGAGCGGTCCAGCCACAGCACGGCGATCACCACAAGCACGAAGGTGGCCAGGCCCGACGAAGGCTTGCAGACGAACTCCACCGCGAGTGCGACGCCGGCCAACCCCAACATCCCGGCGCGCCCGGCTGCCGCCGTCTTGTCTCCAGCCAGCAGCACCAGCCCCAGAGAGAGGTACGCACCCGCCGAGGCCAGCAGGTTGTAGCTCGGCGACACATTGATGGTGATCGCATACAGCAACGCACAAACAACGGCGCAGCCGATCACGGCGATGCGGCCCGGCCACTGCGGCATGACGGACGCAGCGCGTCCTCGCGCCGCGGTCAGCGCGCCCATGCCGAGCACCGCCGCGCTGCCGGTCAGCAGCAGAAAGCCCGCCATCCGGAACGACGCGAGGCTGCCCGTGATCTGCCAGAGGGGTGCCATCGCCCATTGCTGAGCGCTGATGTAGTACCGGGTCTCGGCGGGATGGATCGCGAGCAGGAGGTAATAGGCCTCGTCGGTGATTTCGAAGCCGCGGTTGCGTGACCAGACCGCGTAGACGGCCACCGCGCACACGGCGGCCAGCACGAGTGCTGCAACCGCCGCTTCCAACACGCGCTGCGGGGTTGTCGCGCGGCCGCCTGCCTCTTGGACAGGCTTCTTGCTGTCGGCCACGGGTTTCACGGCACCGAGGGTTGCTCGGCCCGCAGCGACCAGAGCCTTGCCGTGAAGAAGTTGAACAGCACGACGAACGGGATCAGCAGCAGCTGCCCATAGAACGGTGCGATGTGCGTGCTCGAGGTGAGCAGGTGCAGCAACAGCACGTTCAGCCCGACCGATACCAGGCCCGCACCGATGTACTTGGCGAGCCGCGATCCGTAGGTGACTTTTTCGCTCGGCTTGAAGACCCAGTAGTAGTTCAGCGTGTAGGTGAGCAGCATGCCGATCAACGAGACCAGCACCAGCGCGATCAGGTGATTGATGTGCAGCACCACCACTGACAGGTAGAAAAGCACCAGCGTGAAGAGAAAGTTCAGCCCCCCGACGACGGTGAACTTGGAAAACTGCGCGGCGAGGGTCTTGAGACGAATCACGCGCCGGGCTTCAGAAACGGTCCCTGACGATGTAGTTCGGCCGCTTGCGCACTTCCTCGTTGATGCGCCACACGTACTCGCCGACCACGCCCAGCATCACCATGATGAGTCCGCCGATCAGCAAGACAGCGATCATCAGCGGCGCCCAGCCCTCAAATGGCGTGTGGCCCCGTGCCCATGCGACCACGATGCTGAGGCTGTAGAGCACGCCCAGGCCGGAAGTCAGCAACCCCACCAGTGAGATGAACCGGATGGGCAGGTACGACGCGTCCAGCATCGCGTCCAGGAAGTTCTTCAGCTTCTTGCCGAAGTTGTACTGCGACTTGCCGATGGTGCGCTTTTGCCGCTCATAGGGAATCAGGCTGGTCCGGTAGCCGGTCCACAGCAGGTCGCCCTGAAAGAACCGGTGGCGCACGTCGATGGCATTGAATTCGTCCATCACCTTGCGATCCATCAGCACGAAGTCGAAACCACCCGACGGCATCTGAGGAATGGCCATGCGCAGCATGCCGTAGGCCAGGCTCGAATACGTCTTGGCCAGCCAGGTGTCCGCACGGTCCGTTCGGTGGCAGATGACGATCTCGGACCCGGCAATCCACTTGTCGACCATCTCAGGGATCAGATCTACCGGGTCTTGCAGGTCCGCAGAAATATTGATGACCGCGTCTCCCGTCGCTTCCTTGAAACCCGCCAGCATCGCGGCCATCTGGCCGAAGTTGCGCGTGAAGGTCAGGCCCTTCACGTTCGGATCGCTCGCGCGGAGCTTGCGGATTTCTTCCAGCGAGCCATCGGTCGAACCATCGTCGATGAAGATCACCTCGTACTGGTGCGCCTTGAGGCGGTCTGCGAAAACGCCGGCGATCTTCTCGTGTGTCTTGGAGATCGCGCCCTCGTTCTGATAGACCGCGACGACGAAGGAGACTTTCATTTTTCAGGCCCGCGCTCGCACATAAGGAAAATGCTCGAGCACAGGTCGGGATAGACCTGCCCGAGTTGGTAGCAGCCTTCCAGGTATTCCTTGGAAATGATGTCGGTCTTCAGCAAACGGTCCCACTGGAAGTTCGCCAGCGCCTTGAAGAAGATGCCGCTTCGGTGCACCACACGCAGGCCGGCGGCGACAGCATCGCGCTCCAGCGTGTCCAGCGAATAGGTGCACAGGTGGCCGTGCTGCGCCTCGGCGGGCGTGACCGCCGCGTTGTGGGTGATCAGGCCCATCTTCACGGCAATCTGCCGTGAAGGCGCATTGGCATTCGGGCACACGAGGAAGAAGCGCCCACCCTCGCTCAACCACTCGTCGTTGATGCGCTTGAGCACCTTGACCGGATCGTCCAGGTGTTCGAGCACGTGCGTGAGCACGATGTTGTCGTAGCGGTGCGGCAGCGTCGCGTCCTCGAAGCGAGAGTGGATGAACTGCGCCTTGTCGCCCAGACGCGCCCTCGCCTCATTGAGTGCCACCTCGGAGGCCTCGACGCAGGTCACGTCGTCGAAGCGCGCCACCAGACGTCGGGTGAAATCGCCTTTGAAGCTGCCTAGCTCCAGCACCTTGCCAGGCCGGATGAACGGCTCGAACGACCGCAGCATGTACGGGTGCATGACGTCGAAGTCGAAGCCATATGCATACTGGTGGTCGGCGGTGTCCGCGATCTCTTTGTCGTAGTTGCGTTCTGTGCTCATCTTTTATCCCCGCCCGTCGCCGGGCGCTCCATGCAGATCAATTCGCCCGTTTTCGAAGCCGGGACGAAGCCCATGCGGGCGTACAGGCGGACCGCCGCCTCGCTGCGCTGATTGACTTCGAGCCTGTAGCACCTCGCACGAGGAATATCCATGCGGTCGAAGCAGCTCTGCAGCAATCGCTGCGCCAGGCCCGCGCCGCGGCACGAGGGCGCGACGCTGACGTTGGTCACGAAGACGTCGGGCCCCGCATTGTCGTACACCGCGACCAGCCCGACGAGGCCCAACGCGGCATCCCAGGCCTCGAAGCGGATCGCCTTGCCGGCAATTTTTTCGGCATAAGCCGCAATGTCCACGCGCCCGGCGAGCGGTGGCGCGAAACTGTCGCTGCATTCCCGCAGATGCCGGGCGATCTCGTCAGCCGAGGCCTGGTCGACCGCCAACGCGAAACGCCCCCGCGGTGTCATGCCCTGCGTCACTCGAGCACGGCAAGCCCGAAGCCGTGGCGCCCGAACTCGTTGCCGTTGTAGAGCAGATAGACCTTGCCTTGGAAGGTGAAGGCATGTGGATAGCACTGCATGTCCGAATCCCATTCCGCTTCCGGGATGTCCAGCTTCGGCGTATCGTCGTCGCGAGTCCAGTTCGAGAGGTCGTCCGACCAGGCATGGCCGATGCGGTAGCCCCGGCCCTTGGTCGCACGAAAGTCGAACGATTGGCGAAAGCAGAAGAACATGTGGAACCGGCTGCCGATGCGAACGACCGTTGGCAGCGCTTGGCTCTCGTCGGGCCCCAGTCTGTCGGAGACGATCTGCCTGGCCTCTTCCTTGGCCCAATGGACCCGGTCGGTCGAGGTGGCGTGGCCAATCTTGTAGGTGCGGTCGGGCGCAGCGCCATCGGCGTACTGCTTCCAGCCGGTGCCGAAGATGTACCACATGTGAAACACGCCATCGACCGGGAGCACGAAGGCATCGCCCACGAGGCAGGGCTCGTGCAGCGATGCGCCCATGACGGGGCCGTGGCCGAGTTTGGTGAAGGTAAGGCCGTCGTCATGGCTCTCAGCCAGGCCGACCGCCGTATCGACCGACACCGACACCCGCCGGTTCCACCCGCAAGTGAAGGCTGAAATCTTGCCGTCGTGGCGCACCACGTTGATCGGGAAGATGCCGTGCTCGTCGAAGCAGCCCAGTTCACCCAGCGGGATGACCGGCTTGTCGGCCACGCGGAGGATGGTGCGCAGGTCCGGCCCGACGTCGACGAACGCAACGTGGCTCAGGAACTTGCCGTTCTTCGGATCGACAGCGCGCGTCGAAAAATAGATCCGCACGAAGTCGTCGAAGACCAGCGTCTGCGGCGACTGCGCGAACTGCACGCAGCCGTTGGAGAGCGTGTGCTGCGTCGGGTCGAATATCTTGCCCAGCCTCTTCCACTTCATTGCCATGTCCTCACTCCAGCTTTCCGTCGAGCACTGCGAGCCCGAAGCCCTCGCGGCCGACCTGGTTGCCCAGGTAGGCCATGTAGATCTGCCCGTCCACCTCGAAGACGTGCGGGTAGCTGATCATTTCCGAATCCCAGCCCGTCTCGGAGATGTCGATGCCGGCCTTGTCGTCGTCGCGCGTCCAATGCAGCAAGTCGGGGCTGGAGGCATAGCCGATGCGGTAGCCGAAGGTCTTGCCTCGGTAGCCAGCGCTGTACCGGTAGCAGAAGAACATGTGGTATTTGCCATTGGCAAAGAACACATCAGGGCTGGCCTGTGCCTCGTCGTCCTCGATGCGGCTCTCGATGAGGTCCCGGTCTTCCTTGTGCCAGGTGACGCCGTCGTCGGACGTTGCCATACGGATCTTGTAGACCGGCTCCGCGCGGCCGTCGACCACCTTCCACTTGCGCCCGGCGATGTACCAGAGGTACCAGCGATCGTTGAAGCGGCGGATCTTCGGGCCGCTCATCACGAAGGGTTCGTTGGGCGAATACCCCAGCACCGGCCCGATGCCGAGCTTGGTAAAGGTTTCCCCGTTGTCGTGGCTGATTGCGCCGCCGATGGCCACGTTAAAGGGCACCGACTCGCAGCGCGTCCACCCCGCGTAGTAGGCGCGAACGGCCGCGCCGTCGCGCGCCACCGACACCGGGTAGATGCCGAACTCATCGAACGCACCCAGCGGCCCCAGCGGCAGGATCGGGGTTGCGCTGACGTTCAGCACCTTGAACAGGTCGCGCCGGTCCAAGTCAAGAAAGGCCGAGTAGCTCACGTACTGGCCCTTGGCATCGGCCTTGGGGCGACACGAGAAATACACACGCACGAAGTCGTCGAATAGCAGAGTCGCGGGCGCTTGCGCGAACTCATTCAGCCATTCGCGGCCATGTTGAGGGCCGGGGCTGAAGACCTTCCCCAGCTTTTTCCACTTGAACATATTCAGACCAATTCGAATTTCGGCAGCAACGAGTCTCTGATCTCGTCGGCGGGATTGAACATCATGACGTCGACCATCGACAGCCACGGCACAAACGGGTCCTTGCCGAACTGCTTGTACTCAATGGGCAGGGACCGGATGAACTGCAGCGCAATGCCCTCCTGGGAAAAGCGCTCGCGCGAATAGAGTTCCAGGCCGCCGATGGTGTTGATATAGGTATCGGCATGGCAAGCCTCGCAGATGGCGAGCACACGGTCTTCGCCCTTCTGCGCATGATCGGCCGGCACGCCGGACGAGATCGCGATGGGTGTCGTGATGCCGAGGTACGTGCAGGTCTGGACGATCGAGCCGTGGATGTAGCGAAAGAGATTCGTCTCCTCGTTCATGACGAGCGAGCGCAGGAGCTCGATGCAGGGCTCGAAGTACGGCGCGGACCGGTACGCGCCGATGAACTGGTTCAGCAGCTTCTGCCGGTTGAAGTCAGCGGCCAGTTCGCGCTCGACGACGTCCAGCGCATCGGAGTCCTTCTTCAGCGGCAGCGAGAAGACGGCGTCCGCGCCACCCTGCAGCAGCCGGTTGCGGTTGATCCAGCCCTTCTTTGTGTACTTGATGTTGTCGTACACCACGAACAGGTCCACCGCCGCGATCAGCTGGAAGTAGCCGATGTACGGCAGAAAGTACGGTTGCATGATCCCGACCTTCATCGCGCCGCCCTCCGTTCTTTGCACGCGCTCACAGCGTCGCGATCAGATCGACGATGCGTTCGACCTGATCGAGGCCCAGGTCCGGATAGATCGGCAGGCAGAGGATGCGGTCCGCCGCGCGGCTCGCGTTCGGCAGGTGGTCGCGACTGGCCGTTGGGAGACCGCGGTACATCGGGAACTCGGAGATCAACGGATAGAAATAACGGCGCGGATGGACCTCGTGCGCCTTCAGTTGGGCGTAGAGCTCGTCACGCGACAGGCGGTACTCCGGTCCCACGAGGATCGGGAAGTACGCGAAGTTGGCCACCGATTCGCCGGCATCGGGAAGGCACACGATGCCCGGCACGCCGGCGAGCAAACGCCGGTAGGCGCCGTCAATGGCCCGGCGCAGATCCAGCGCGGTGTGCAGATGCTTCAACTGCAGCAGGCCCAGCGCGGCATTGAACTCGCTCATCTTGCCATTGATGCCGGGCGCTACCACGGTGACTTCGCCCACATGGCCGAAGTTCTTGAGCTGGTCGATGCGGGTCTTGGTGGTCGCATCCTTGCAGACGATGGCGCCGCCCTCGAAGGTGTTGAAGACCTTGGTCGCGTGAAAGCTCAGCACCGACATGTCGCCGTGCCGCAGGATGCTGCCGCCCTCATCCTGCACGCCGAAGGCATGTGCCGCGTCATAGATCACGCGCAGGTTGTAGGTGTCGGCGATCGTCTGGATGGCCTGGGTGTCGCAAGGATGGCCGTAGCAATGTACCGGCATGATCGCCGTCGTCTGCGGCGTGATGAGCGCTTCGATACGTGCTGGGTCGAGATTCAATGTGCGCGGATCGACGTCTGCAAAGACGGGCTTGATGCCGTTCCACAGCAGCGAATGCGAAGTGGCCACGAACGAGTACGGCGTGGTGATGACCTCGCCCGTGATCCGCATCGATTGAAGTGCTGTGACCAGGGCAATCGTTCCGTTGGTGAAGAGCGCGATGTGCTCCACGCCCAGGTACTCGCACAGCGCCTTCTCCAACTGCTGATGGAACGGCCCGCCGTTGGTGAGGATCTTGTTGTCCCAGATCTGTTGCAGATAGGGCAGAAACTCGTCCAGCGGCGGCAGATAGGGCTGGGTCACATACACAGGCTTGGTCATGGGCGTTTCTTCTTTTGAACCTCAGGAGCCCAGCATGGCGAGCACTTTCGTGCGCACCCTGTCCGCCGGGACGACATAGTCGGAATGCTTGAAGCTGGTGCTTTCGGTGGCTTCACCTTCCATGAACTCGGGCTTGAAGCCGAGATCAAGGATGGGGCCCAGCCAGCCCCCCCAGTTGAAGCTGTTCTGCTGGCCCAGGATCAATGCCTTCACATCGGTGGCCGCGAAGATGAGGCTGTTGAGCGCGGAACCGTTCGGCGCGACGATGAACTCGGCTTCGCCGAAGGTTCGCACCTGGCGCGCGAAGTCGTACTCCTCCAGGAAGATGGATTCGAAGCCCAGGTCCTGCAGCCGCTCGATAATTTCGGCTTCGTTGCGCAACAGCCGCCAGGCACTGTTCTTTCGCGACAGGAACAGCCTGCGTGAACGCTGGGCGGGCAGCGGATACCGCGCTGCCATCTTGTCCTTGATGTACTGCATCGACTCCGCAGACCATGACGCCTGGCGCTCCGGGGGGACCGTATGGTCGCGAAACAGCTCGACCGGAAAGAAAGTCGTCGTCGGCGCCACATGAAGGCGCCCGACGTTCAGCGCGTGCCCGGTCTCCAGGCGATACAGCGGGTTCCCGACCAGCGCGGCGATGAAGTCGAAATGAGATGCAGGCATCTCGGCGTCAACGATGATCGGCAGGCTCGAGAAGCGCGGATGTTTCTCGAAATGGCGAAGCTTCGGGAGAAACTCGGCGAACCAGTGACCATACGCATTGCTTGCGAGGCCGGACAACATGATCCCCTCCTCGAGATGCGCGGTAGTGCCAATGGGTGCCAACAGCAACGCATCCGGCCGCTGCGCCAGCACGGTCTTGTCGTACGCCAGGCTGACCTGGTTTCCATACAGCTCGTCTGCCAGCACATCGGACACCACGCAGTCATCACCCACATAGACCAGACTGGACGCACTGACGATCCGCGCATTGCGCAGTTCGGCGAGATAGGGCTGGCTTGCGAGCACCTGCTGTTCGTGCGGGTCGCTCGCATAGACCTCGGTCGGTGCGACGAGGCGTATCGAAGGCGGCGCTCCCAGGCTCTGGTAACCCTCCCGGTTTTCGAGCGCCCAGTCCTTCACGGACCGGATGCGCCTGAACGACGGCCTTTGCCCCTCGTCGGCCCCCTCATCCATTTGCTCGAGCATGCGCACCAAGTCGGCATCCCGGCGCCAGAAGAACAGGAACTTCAAGGCCAGTGGCAATGGCAGTTTGTCCTTGGCGTACAACATGTCGAAGAGCCTGGAGAGTGCTGCGCCTTCGCCGCTGTCTGCCCGCACCATCGCCATCCTCATCGCGGCCTCGAACGGCTCGACGATCGACTCTGCGGGCAGCTCGCAGCATCTCATGTACAGGGACAAAGCTTCCCCGGAATGCCCCATGGCGCTCTCGGTGTGCGCAAGCAACAGGTTGGCATAGTAGTCGTTGCCATTCAAGGCCACTGCGGCACGGAGGTACTCCCGTGCATCCGCGTGCTGCTGCATCTGGGCGTAGGCATGCCCCAGGAAAAGCGACGCCACGAAATTCGATTCCGGCACGTCGATCACGGTGCGACAAAGGCTGATGGCCTCGTCGAATCGCCGCTCTCCGGCCAGCACCATCCACTTGGCGTGTTCGGCGTAGATGTCGACCTTCCGCACAGCCTCAGGAGGCGCTGCGACAGGCGCCGGACCGAGCGGTTGGCGCGCATCCACCACCGAGGGGGATCGGCCCGTCAACCTTCGAATGATTCTGGACAGCATGAGATGAGATTGTTCCTGCGTTGGGGAGCCCGGCGATCACCGGAGAAACCCGTCAATCCGTGCGAGCACGTTGAAGACTGCTTCAGCGCCTTCAGGCCGATCGCTCATCCTCGGTCACGGCGGTTTTCTTCAGCATCGCCCCCTCACACCGCGGTCAGGGCGAATCGGGTGAGGTTGAGGCCGAAACGCTCGGCCTTGGCCAGGAAGACTGGGTCTTCCGCCAAGGTCACGAGATGTTCGACCCCCATCATGCGTATTTCTTCCCGAGGATGAGACAGGAGAAAGAGCGCCTTGTCGAACGAGGTCAATGGCGTGTCAGGGTTGGCCACCGGTTCGAAGAGGCTGGGGAACGCGCGCCGAAGCTCTGCCGGCGCCCCGGTATCCAGAAGCGACCTGAAGATCGGGATGGACTCCGCCGTCGACGCAAAGCTTGCGCGCGTCGACGAGAGGTTGGCCGAATGCCGGCGATAGCGAACGACACGCGGCCCGGCTTCTGCGAGCTTCAATCCGGAGGCCGCGGCGCGCAGCCAATAGTCGTAGTCCTGCAACTGGATGAGGCCGGGGCGGAACGTCCCGGTTTTCCGAACCGCCTCGCGACGCATGAACGCGGTAGGCGCGCACAGGAAATTGCCTTCCAGCAACAAGGTGCGCAGCAGCGGCTGTACAGGCCGTTCATCGAAGAACACCGGAAACGACTCGTCGGCCAAGGGTCCACCTTCGGCGTCGATAAGGAACGGCTTCGAGAACACGATGTCGTTCGACGTGGTCTGCAGGAGTTCCAGTTGGGTGTCGATGCGGTCCTCGACGCACACGTCGTCGCCCCCCAGAAGCGCGATGAACGCCCCGTCGGCTGCCGCAAGTCCCTTGTTGATGGCCGACGAGGGCCCGCCATTCCTTTGCTGCAGCAACACGATCCGGTTGCCGAACTCGGCGGCCAGCAGTTCGGCCCCGCCATCGGTCGAACCGTCATCCACGACGACCACCTGAAGATTCCGGTGGGTCTGCCTCAAGGCGCTGTCCACCGTTTCAACGACGAACTTCGCCTGGTTGAAGATGGGGATGACGACAGTGACCAGCGCCGAAGACATGCAACGCGCTCTGTCAGGAGAAGAACTTGCGGATGTGTCCGACCACAGCATCCACCTGCTCCGGCTTCATTTGCGGCCAGATAGGAAGCGACAAGGTCTCGTTCGCCGCGGCGGTCGCCAGTGGCAGGCTGTCGGCCGGCAACCCGAGCTCAGCGTAGGCGCCCTGCATGTGCGGTGCAATGGGGTAGTGCACGAGCGTCTGAACGCCCTGGGCCGTCAGGTAGGCCGACAGTTCGGCACGGCGTCCCGTGCTGACCACGTACAGGTGGAACACGTGCGTGCTGTCCGCAGGCACGAACGGCGTGCGGAGGTCGCCCACACCTTCCAGCCCTTGCGAATACCTCGCGGCCAGCGCACGGCGCTGGTCGTTCCATGCGTCGAGGCGGCCCAACTTCGCGCGCAGCAGTGCAGCCTGCAACTCGTCCAGGCGAGAGTTCACGCCCGCAACCTCGTGCACGTACTTCTGGCTGGAGCCGTAGTTGCGCAGCATGCGCAGGTTGGCCGCCAGTTCATCGTTGTCGGTCACCACGGCGCCTGCATCGCCCATCGCGCCGAGATTCTTCGTCGGGTAGAAACTGAACGCCGCTGCATCGCCGAGCGAGCCCGCCCGCTTGCCGTTGTGGGTCGAACCGTGCGCCTGGGCCGCATCCTCCAGGACAAAAAGTCCGAGCGGTCGCGCAATCGCGTTGATGGCATCCATTGCAGCAGGCAGGCCATACAGATGCACCGGCATGATGGCCTTGGTCCTGCTCGTCAGCTTTTCCTTGATCCGGGCCGGGTCCATCAGGTAGGTCGCCGGATCGATTTCGACCGGAACCGGCGTGGCGCCGACCATCGAAACCCCCAGCCACGAGGCGATGAATGTCTGCGAAGGAACGATGACCTCGTCACCCGCTTTGATGCCCTGCGCACGCAGGGTCAGCGCCAGCGCATCGAGTCCGTTGCCCACGCCGATGCAGTGCTTGACGCCGCAGTAGGCCGCAAACTCCTTCTCGAAGGCCGCGACCTCAGGGCCCATGATGACGTGGCCACTGTTCATGACCCTCGAAAAGGCCTGCTGAAAATCGTCTGCCAACTCGGCATGGCCAGCATGAATATCAAAAAATGGAGTCATGTTATTTACCTTTTCGTGCCACTGAAATGAATTCTTCGTAGTTTCTGATGTAGTCGGATTCTTCGTACCTCATCGAGGCAAGAACCAGACAGACGGCACCAGAAGAAAAATTGTTCAACTCTCGCCAGACCAGGGACTTCATGAAAATCCCTTGGAATGGCCTGTTGCAGGTAACTGTTCTTCTTTCGTACCCATTGTCAAGAACGACATCAAAACTACCCGCAACAGCAATGATCAATTGCTGCAATTGATGATGTGCATGTCCGCCCCGGGCTTCGCCCGCGGGAACGTCGTACAAATAGTAAACCCGCTGAACATCAAAAGGAATGTGACGTCCTCCTTCGACGAACGTCAAATTTCCCCGTGGATCGGTCAACCGCTCCAGGTCGAGTATTTCTACAGCATTGTCCAGCGAAAATTCAGGAGTTTTGGTTTCTTTCATCGGCAGTCCCTTTGCTCTTTTATTCCTCGTCGGAAATTGCAGCAATCACTGCATCTTCATCGACATGGTAGTCATCGTGTACGCTGTAAATGTCATCTCGCACGTGTGCGCGCGGCCCCTGCACAATTTTTACCTTGGCGCCAGAAACCCGACCCAGGAGCTCCCAAAAATAGAGCTGATGGCTGGGATGATCGGAAGCGAGAACGACCACTTTCGCTCCTGGCTTGCACCAGACCATGTTGGTCATCTGCGCCCCCGTCGGCCCCACAATCACTTCAGCGTCCTGGAAGGCCCGGATTTGCGCCTCGAGATCCAATTCATCGGTGTGCACCACCTCGAATCCGAGTTTCTCGACGCGGGCTTCTATTTCTCGCTGATTCAATAGCTTTCGATAGCTGCCATTGCGTGCTGCAAAAATCTTTCGCCCTCGCGAAAAATCTTTCGTCGCAAAAGCGCGTTGACATCTTTCCACGCCCGCACGAATTCGATTGACATCGAGTCCCGTCTGGCGAGCCATCTCACCGCCATGGTAGGCATCCACAACCGAAGTCATGTCAGAGGGATAGTACATCTGCTTCACGCGATACAAAGTCCCCGACTCCAGCAGGATGACCGGGCGTTGCTCAAGATTGGCCAGCTCAAGCAGCTTCGCGATGTTGGGGTGAAGACCTTCTGTACAAAGAAAAGGCACATTCAAAGGCACATCAGCCTCTTCCGCCAGCAGCATTCTTGGAAGCGTTTCTGCAATGAAATGAAAGTAATTATTTTCATACTCATGCATGATGTGAAATCCGCGCTCTATCCAGGCAGCCTGCCGAGCGTTCACCTCTATATGCAGATGTCCAGGTGCCGCAGAGCGCCTCGCCTTTCCATATTTGATGGCGGCGTCTTCTCTGCACAGAAAATGCGCATTTTCGTCATGCAGCACAAAATTCGTCGGACCGATCAGATAGCGGGTTCCGGCAATGGCGGTCGTGTCATTGATTTCGGCAACAAATCCGACCTTCGGATAATCCGGGGGGCCATCGAGGCCCTCGCAAAACCCGGGCGCAACGCGATGAAGAACCCGTCCCGCACCGCCAGCCTGAGACGCCACTGAAAACACCGAGCCAACCGGCAGATCGATGGAGCAAGGCCGAGCTGCATAGGAAGGTGTCAACGCTCCCATGAATTCGGACAAGGCGGGAACAGAATCAAAATGCGCCAGCCGTGCCGGCAAACGCCCCTCGGCCGCACCGAATTTCAAATAGTGCAGCAACGGGCTCAATTGCGTGGCGGCGACATCGGGGTATTCATCCAGATACCACTGCGGATCGAACCTCACGCTGGGCGCGTCCCCTGCACGCTCTCCAATTTCGAGATAGTGGGCCAGCGGGTTCTTTTCCGCCGCACGCAATTCGGGATGGCGATCGAGGTACCAGGTGGTATCGAACATGGGATTGGGATTTCCCCTCAGGAATCCCCCTCCCAGATAGTGCTCCCACGGGTTGGCGATCAGTGCACGGTCCGGCAGCCCCTTGAGGTACCAGGCTGCGTCGAAAAGCTCCACCAGCTGCGGCGTCTTGCGCGGCAGCCGCTTGCGAAGCGCCCCTTTTGCGGCGTCCAGCAAGCTCTCTTTCTTTTCCTTGATGGCAGGCGAACTTTTCACGGCTGCGCGGCCCTGATGTCGTCCGGACGACCGATGGCGATCCCCTTGCACAGGCACCCGTACGCGACCAGCCCGTTGAAGTCAGCAAGTTGTCTCATCTGGAATTGGAATATTTTTGAGATGGCCCGCGTGGGAAGGGCTCTGAAGAAAACGCCGCAAACCGGCTGCTGGTCGACCTGTGTTCAGCCGGGAATTTCGGCGCTCAGGAAGGTCGGCGCTGCCGCGTCCTTGGCGGACAGCTTCGGCGCGATGCCCGTGTCAGGCCACTCGATCGCCAACGTGGGGTCGTTCCACGCAATGCAGCGCTCGTGCGCCGGTGCGTAGTAGTCCGTCGTCTTGTACAGAAAATCAGCCGACTCGCTGAGCACCAGGAAGCCGTGCGCGAGACCCGGCGGAACCCACAACTGCCGATGGTTGTCCTCCGACAGTTCACTGCCCACCCATTGCCCGAAGGTCGGCGACGACCGGCGGATGTCCACCGCCACGTCGAACACCGCCCCTCGAACCACGCGCACCAGTTTTCCCTGTGGTTGCTGCACCTGGTAATGGAGGCCTCGCAAGACCCCCTTGGTGGAGCGCGAGTGGTTGTCCTGAACGAAGTCGACGCGCTGGCCGACGGCTTCGTCGAAAGCCTTCTGATTGAAGCTCTCGAAGAAAAACCCGCGTGCGTCGCCGAACACCTTGGGTTCGATCAGCAACACGTCGGCGATGGCCGTCTGCGTGACCTTCATGAGCGCACACCTTCGGCCAGCAAATGGCTGAGGTACTTGCCGTAGCCATTCTTCTGCAACGGTGCTGCAAGCTTGGCCAGTTGTTCGTTGTCGATGAACCCATGGCGCCACGCGATCTCTTCGGGGCACGCGATCTTGAGCCCCTGCCGATGCTCCAGCGTCGCGATGAACTGCCCGGCTTCCAGCAGACTTTCATGCGTACCGGTATCGAGCCAGGCATAGCCGCGCTGCATGATCTGCACGTTGAGCCGGCCAAGGTCGAGGTACGCCTGATTGACGGCCGTGATCTCGAGCTCGCCTCGCGCACTCGGCTTCACGGCCTTGGCGATGTCGATGACCTGGTTGTCGTAGAAGTACAGGCCCGTCACGGCATAGTTGCTCTTGGGCTTGAGCGGCTTTTCCTCGATGCTGCTGGCCTTGCCTTGTGCATCGAATGCGACCACGCCATACCGCTCCGGGTCATGCACGTGGTACGCGAACACAGTGGCTCCCGCGTCCTGCGCGTCGGCGCCGCCCAGCAGATGGGCAAAGTCATGCCCATAGAAGATGTTGTCCCCCAACACCAGTGCGCTCGGCGAGTTCCCCACGAACTTGTCGCCGATGATGAACGCCTGCGCCAGGCCATCGGGACTCGGCTGCACCGCGTACTGCAGGTTGATGCCCCACTGGCTGCCGTCGCCCAGCAGCTGCTGGAAGCGCGGCGTGTCCTGCGGCGTGCTGATGATCAGGATGTCGCGCATGCCGCCGAGCATCAGGGTGCTCAGCGGGTAATAGATCATGGGCTTGTCGTACACCGGCAGCAGTTGCTTGCTCATGGCGAGCGTGGCCGGGTGCAGGCGGGTGCCGGAGCCACCGGCAAGGATGATGCCTTTGCGTTGCGTCATGGGAGTCTTCTTCTGTGAGGGGCAGGAAAAATCAGTCGGTCAGAGCGTCTCGCGCAGCATGCGTGCCACGCCTTCCTGCCAGGGCGGCAGTCGCAGGCCGAAGGTGGTCTGCAGCTTGGTGGTGTCGAGCCGCGAGTTGTGCGGGCGCTTCGCGGGCGTCGGAAAGGCGCTGGTGGGCACGGCCTCCACGGCCTGCGGGCCGGCCTTGAGTTCGACGCCGGCCTGCTGCGCCATCTCGAGCACGAAGCGCGCGTAGCCGTGCCACGTGGTCTCGCCGCCGGCGATGGCGTGGTACAGGCCGGCCTTGGTCGGGTCTTGCAAGGTGGCGCGGATGGCGTGCGCGGTGATGTCGGCCAGCAGCTCGGCACCGGTCGGGGCGCCGAACTGGTCGTCGATGACCGTGAGCTTGTCGCGCTCCTTGGCCAGCCGCAGCATGGTCTTGGCGAAGTTGCCGCCGCGTGCGGCGTACACCCAGCTGGTGCGAAAGATCAGGTGCTTCGCGCAATGCTGCGCCACCAACTGCTCGCCTTCGAGCTTGGTCTGGCCGTACACGCTGAGCGGGCCGGTCGCGTCGTCTTCTTTCCAGGGTCGGGTGCCGCTGCCGTCGAAGACATAGTCGGTGGAGTAATGCACCATCAGCGCACCAATCTGCTGCGCGGCCTCCGCCACCACGCCGGGCGAGGTGGCGTTGAGCTTGCGCGCGAAGTCGGGCTCGCTCTCGGCCTTGTCGACGGCGGTGTGCGCGGCGGCATTGACGATGACGTCGGGGCGCACAGCCAGCACGGTTGCAGCCAGCTGCTCGGGACGGCTGAAGTCGGCGTGGAAGTCGGTGCTGTCGAAGTCCAGGGCGACCAGTTCGCCGAGCGGCGCGAGGCTGCGCTGCAACTCCCAGCCGACCTGTCCACCCTTGCCGAGCAGCAGCAACTTCATGCGGAAGCCTTTGCAGGTGCGGCGTCGTACTGCTTCTCGACCCATTCGCGGTAGGCGCCACTTTGCACGTTGCGCACCCACTCGCCGTTGGCGAGGTACCACTGGACGGTCTTGCGGATGCCGGTATCGAAGGTCTCGGCGGGCTTCCAGCCGAGTTCGCGCTCGAGCTTGCGTGCATCGATGGCGTAGCGGCGGTCGTGGCCCGGGCGGTCCGTGACGTAGGTGATCTGTTCCTTGTACGGCTTGCCGTCGGCGCGGGGGCTCAGTTCGTCGAGCAGCGCGCACACGGTGTTGACGATCTCGATGTTGGGCTTCTCGTTCCAGCCGCCGACGTTGTAGGTCTCGCCGAGCTTGCCGGCCTCGAGCACGCGGCGGATGGCGCTGCAGTGGTCCTTCACGTAGAGCCAGTCGCGCACCTGCATGCCGTCGCCGTACACGGGCAGGTTCTTGCCGGCCAGTGCGTTGACGATCATCAGCGGGATCAGCTTCTCGGGGAAGTGGAACGGGCCGTAGTTGTTCGAGCAGTTGGTGGTGACCACCGGCAGGCCGTAGGTGTGGTGCCAGGCGCGCACGAGGTGGTCGCTCGCGGCCTTGCTGGCCGAGTACGGGCTGTTGGGCTCGTACTTGTTCTCTTCGGTGAAGGCCGGGTCGGTCTTGGAGAGCGAGCCGTAGACCTCGTCGGTCGACACATGCAGGAAGCGGAAGGCCGCCTTCTGGTCGGCCGGCAGGGCGTTCCAGTAGCCGCGCACCGATTCGAGCAGGCGGAAGGTGCCGAGCACGTTGGTCTGCACGAAGTCTTCCGGACCGTGGATCGAACGATCCACGTGCGATTCCGCGGCAAAGTTCACGACGGCACGGGGTTTGTGCTCGGCCAGCAGGCGATCGAGCAGCGCGCTGTCGCCGATGTCGCCCTGCACGAAGACATGGTTCGCGTTGCCCTTGAGCGACGCCAGGGTCTCCAGGTTGCCCGCGTAGGTCAGCTTGTCGAGGTTCACGACGGGCTCGTTGCCCTGCGCGATCCAGTCGAGCACGAAATTGGCGCCAATGAAGCCTGCGCCGCCGGTAACCAGGATCATGGAGTCCCCTGCATGTAGAAAAAAGTTTGCTTTACCAAAAATCAACATTCAATTATCCCATCGGTGTGAAGTGCCGATGTACAGGGCTTGGCCGGCTTGCGGGGCCCGCCTACAATCGCCAACAATTGCAGGAGAGCGGGCCTCCACGGAGGCCCTACCGAAGGCGCAAACTCCCATAAACGCTCAGGTCGGCCCGACGAAATTCCAGGCAACGCCCAGGAACTTCGGCAAGGGGTCAGTACTGCACTCATCGATACAGCCGTCTGGAGAGCCGCCACGCCATGTGGCGCACCGAAGGAGCAAACCCGCTGCGGGTGCAGCAGGGTGAATCTCTCAGGTACCGAGGACAGGGGGAGCGGCAACTTGGACATCGGTCGTCCGGTTGCTTGCTATTTTTTCAATAGCACTCCACGCCCGCCGTTCAAGCGCTGCAAACTCAAAGGTACTTGCAATGCGTGTGATCGTTCTTGGCGCCGGCCTGCTCGGCGTGACTTCGGCCTATTACCTCCAGCAACTCGGCCACGAGGTGACCGTGATCGACCGGCAGGCCACCCCGGCCGCCGAAACCAGCTTCGCCAACGGCGGCCAGATCTCGGTCAGCCATGCCGAGCCGTGGGCCAATCCGAGCGCGCCGCTGAAGGTGCTGCAATGGCTCGGCAAGGAAGATGCGCCGCTGCTGTTCCGCATCCGCGCCGACATGCGCCAGTGGCTCTGGGGCCTGCAGTTTTTGCGCGAATGCACCCCCGCCCGCACCCGCCACAACATCGAACAGATCGTTCGTCTCGGTACATACAGCCGGGAAATGTTGCAGCAATTGCGTCGAGACACCGGCCTGAACTATGACCAGCGCACGCAAGGCATCCTGCACTTCTACACAACGCAAAAAGAATTCGACGGCGCCCTCGCGCCCGCCGAGCAGATGCGTGCCCTGGGCTGCGAGCGGCTGGTCATCTCGGCCGACGAGGCCATCAGGATCGAACCCGCCCTCGCCCACATCCGCCCCCAACTCGCTGGCGCCACCTACACCGCCGAAGACGAATCGGGCGACGCCAACCGCTTCGCGCGCGAGCTCGTGAAGCTGGCCGAGGCGGCCGGCGTGAAGTTCCTCATGAGCCACACGGTGACCGCGCTGCGCGAAGCCGGCGGCAGCATCGACCACGTCGAGGCGACCGACAACGAAGGCCGCTTCCAGCGCATCCGCGGCGATGCCTTCGTGCTCGCGATGGGTTCGCTGAGTCCGTTGTACGCCGCGCCGCTGGGCATCCGCCTGCCGATCTACCCCGCCAAGGGCTACTCGGTGACGCTCCCCGTCAAGGACGCATCGAAGGCGCATCAGGTCTCGCTGACCGACGACGAATACAAGCTGGTGTTCTCGCGCTACACCTCCGAGTCGGGCGACCGCCTGCGCATCGCCGGCACGGCCGAGCTCAACGGCTACGACCGCGACCTGAACCGCGTGCGCTGCGAAGCCATCGTGCGGCGCGTCGAAGAACTCTTCCCCGGCGCCGGCGACACCGAGCGCGCGCAGTTCTGGACCGGCCTGCGCCCGGCCACGCCGAGCAACGTGCCGTTGATCGGCAAGACCAAGTTGCCGAACCTGTTCCTCAACACCGGCCACGGCACGCTCGGCTGGACGCACGCCTGCGGCTCGGGCAAGTCGATCGCGCGCATCGTGAGCGGGCTGGCGCCCGAGGTCGACTTCGCGTTCGCCGGCATGCCGGCGCCCGCGCCACGCGCCGTGCAGCCCGCACTGGGCTGACACGACACGCGCCCTCGGGTCACGCCTTGAACGTGACCCAGGGCTTGAGCCGCACGGCGCAGCGGATGAGCCCCGCGCTTTCCTGCGCCTCGATCACCGCGCCGATCGGCTTGTAGGCCTGCGGCGCCTCTTCGATGCGGCGCTCCTCGCGCAAGGTCACGCACTGCCAGCTGGCTTCCGCGCCGCCGGGTGCAGGCCGCATCGCGCGCACCTCCTGCCGACGCATGCGCCGGCCGGCACCATGGCTGCACGACCACAGCCAGTCTTCATGCCCCAGCCCGGTCGCGAGGTACGAGTGATCGCCCATCGACCCGGGGATCAGCGCCAGATCGCCCGCGTGCGCCGGCGTCGCGCCCTTGCGGTGGATGTTCATGCCGTGCTCGCGCAGCACCACGTTGTGCGGCACGTCGACCACGAGCGTCGACGCCGTGGCACCCAGCAGCTCGGCGAAGTCCTTGCGCACCAGCTCGGCCAGCACGACGCGATTGGCCCACGCATAGCGCGCGGCCACGCCCATGGCTTCCAGGTACTCCTGCGCCAGCGGCCCGGCCAGCCCGTACAGCCCGCTCTTCGGATGGCGCAGGCCCTGCGGCCACTCGGCCCGCGCGCGGTCCATCCAGCGGCCGCCGACATGGAACCCGATGTCGCGCGAGCCACTGTGGATCATCACCACGACCTCGCCGGCCTTGAGCCCCGCGCGGTACGCCGCGTGCCGGTCCATCACCTGGTCGACCACCTGCAACTCGACGAAGTGGTTGCCGCTGCCGGGCGTGCCCAGGCACGGATCGCGGAACACCTCGTGGCGCGCGCCGGTGTAGGCCGACGGTGCGTGCCGCGACTGCCCGCCGAAGCTCGCCAGGCCGATGCACGCGCCGATCTCGGCCTGCAGCCGGTCGCGGTCGCAGGTCGCCCAGAGCCCCTCGTTGCGCACGGCGTCCAGGAACGCGGCCGGCCCTTCGTCGAACAGCGCGCGAAACGCCGCCGTGTGCACCGGCACGTCGCGCCCGTTGTCGAGCAGGCTGCGCGTGAGCCGCGCGAGCAGCTGCGTCTTGTGCGGCGCCACCTGGTCCAGCGTGAGGCCGGTGGTCAGCAGGCGCATGCCGCAATTGATGTCCGTGCCGACCGCGGCGGGGATCACGAAGTCGCCATCGGTGGCGACGACGCTGCCCACCGGCGCGACCGAGCCCGGATGAAAGTCCGGCGTCGCGCAGGCCTTGCACACGCCGTGCGCGCCGTCGGGCGAGCGCACGCTGGCAAAGGCCAGCAGCTGGTTCACGGCTTTTTCTTCCAGCGGCAGGCTCTGCGGCAGAAGCACGGTCGCCTGCGCGGCTTCGTTGCGCAGGTGATAGATGCCGTCGCGGTAGTCGACGACGATGTGGGCGCGCGAAAAGGCGCGCTGAAGTCTCGAAAAATGACTGTGGGTAGGGCTGCCCATGGCTGCAATTCCATTCGGAGAAACCGTGTCGGTTTCCGTGCCCCGTCACATCGCGTGGCGGGGCGAAAGAGATCGACCGCGTGCCTCGGGGCGCGCGGATCACTCTTTCTTGCAGCAGCAGAGATTCAAGAAAGCGGGCGGATTCTAGCGACGCGAACCGCCTGCGAAAACAACGCGCAGGCGCACGCGTCGTTTTTTCCCGTCAGTCAGCCAGTCAGTCCGGCGCGGTGAACACCGTCAGCACGCCGGTGTAGCCGTACAGGTGATGGCGCGCGATCTCGCCGGCGGCGAAGAAGCCGACCAATGGCACATCGCCCAGCGCATGCCGCACGATCTGCAGCTCGGCACCCGGTGCGCCGAAGTGCGGGCCGCCGCGTCCCGAGCAGCTCACGTACACCGCGCCCGCGATGCGCCGCGCCGGATGCGGCGCGGCCTCGGCCTCGCCCGCCGCCACGGCGCGCGCGGTGGCCAGCGTCTGCTCTTCGGGCTCGAGCTCTTCGCGGATCTCGGCGCAGATGCGCATCAGGTCGGCGCGCGCCGCCTGCGCATTGCGGCGGCAGAAACTCAGCCGCATGCCGGCCTCGGCGTTGTCGGCAATGGCGATGCCGCGCCGCGTCGGATCGAGGCCGATGATGTGGCGCACCAGCACGTCGGCGCCCAGGTCGCCGGTGCGGCGGATGCCGTCGCTGCCCGCGTCGGCCAGGCCGACCAGCGTGTTGCGCACGGCGTCGATGGCTTCCTGCGGCCGGTCGAGCGACACCTGCAGGTCGGCCAGCAGCACATCGAGCGCCGGCTCGCCGTCGAGCGACAGCAGCAGGTTGCCGTCGGCCTCGGTGATCTCGCGCTCGCGCGCGCCGCCGGTGCGCAGCGGCTGGCAGCCCTGCGTGACGCGCGACACCAGCCGCACGCCCTCGCCGAACACCACGCCCGACAAGCCGCCCGAGAACACGCCACCCGCCGCACCGTGGCCGCGGATGTTGCCGTTGCCGCCGACCGCGAACTGCAGCGCCCCGCCGCGGCCGGACGAGAGCCCGCCGAACAGGTAGCCGGTGTCGGTGCGGCCCGCCATCTCGCCGATGAGCTCGCCCAGGTCAGGCGTGGCCGGGTCGGCGTGCACGAGCGCGGTGTGCGCCTCGAAGCCGCTCATTTCGGAGCTGCCCAGCGGCGCCACGCCCGAGAACACGCGGTACTGGTCGCTGGGCAGCGCGCACAGCATCAGGCTCAGGCCGGGCTCGTCGAAGTACTCGGCGTTGTTGGCCGACACGCCGATGCCGACGGTGCCCGACCAGTCGGTGACCTCGGGCAGCTCGGCGCCCAGGTGATCGAGGATCTCCTGCGCCTCGGCCGCGTAGTGGTCAGTGATGTAGAGCAGCCCGAGCGTCGGGTTCGACGCGTAGTCGGGCAGCGCCATCTGGGCGCGCAACTGGGCCAGCACGAGGCCGGCGGCCATGCGCCATTGCGGGTGGGTGGCATGGCCGGTGGGAAACAGTTTCATGGTGCGTACCGACCCGTGCGTCGTCGTCTGGAAAGGTGTCTGTAAGACGTCAGCGCCGGCCGGAGGTTCGCTTGCGCGCGGCGGTGGACGTGGTTTTCTTGCGCGCGGCGGGTGCCGGCGCGGCTTTTTTCGCTGCAGCCTTCTTCGCGGCGGTCTTGGCGGCCGGCTTGCGTGCCGCCGTCGCCTTGCCGATGACCTGCCCCACGGCGTCGGCCAGCGGCTGCGCCATGGCCGGCACCTTGAGTTGCGCCGCGTCCTGCAGCGCGGTGCTCGCGATCTGCTGGAACTGCTCGGTGAGCGAGCCCCACCATTGCATCGGGTCGACCACGCCGGCGGCGCCGTTGGACGCTGCGGGCTTGGCGCGCGATGTCTTCTTCGGCGCCGGGGTTTCCTCTTCTTCCACCTCCTGCGCTTCTTCCTCGGCCTCGTCGAACTCTTCTTCCTCTTCCTCGACGGGCTCCGGCTCGGGCCGGGGTGCGGCGGCCGGGGCGGGAGCCGGTGCAGGCGCCGGCGCCATGGCCGCAGCCTGCTTGGTGAACGCGCTGGCGATGTCTTCCATCCGCACGTTCATGCCGCGAAGGGTCGACAGCGTCATCTTCTGCACCTCGAGCGCCTGGATGGTCGCCTTGAGCGCGTGGCCGTTCTGTTCGAGCCAGTACTGGACGGTCTTGAGTTCCTGGATGCGCTTGTCGACCTCTTCGACGCTCATGGTGGGCGCGACCCAACTCGCCAGGCTGGGGATGCCGGGCACCGAGCCGGAGCCCGCGGCGGCACCGCCGGCGAGGTTCTTCAGGAAGTCGAATCCGGGGACGAACTGGCTGAAGTCGAAGGGTTTGCTGGCGTTGCTCATGCGGGAGGTCTCCTGGCTGGGTTTTCTTGTGCTGCCAGCTTACTCCAAGCCCTTTGCAAGCGAATCAGAGCTCGTCCCTGACCCGGCTGAAAACCTTCCAGAAATTCGCGTCCTGCGAGGTCGCGAAGTTGATCCGCATCATCGTGCTCGGCGGGCGGCGCGCATGGAACAGCGAGCCCGGCGCCAGCAGGTAGCCCTGGTCGAGCATGCGTTGCGTGAGCGCGTCGGTGTCCACGCCCGTGTCGACCCAGCCGAACAGCCCCGCGGGCTCCGAGGCGAAGGTGCAGCCATGCGACATGGCCAGCTTCACCGCGCGGCCGCGCGCGCCGTCCAGGCGGATGCGCACGCGCTCCGAATGGCGGCGCAGCTGGCCCTGGTCGATGCACCACGACAGCGCCCGCTCGAACAGCGTGGGCGAGGTCAGCGTGGCCAGCAGCTTGGTCTCGAGCAGCCGCTCTTTCAGCGCGGGCGAGGCGGCCAGGAAGCCGATGCGCCAGTTGGGCGCCAGGATCTTCGCGAAGCCGCTGACGTAGATGGTGCGCTGCAGCCCGTCGAGCGCGCTCAGGCGCGTGGCGTGCTCGGGCGCGAGGTGGCTGTAGGTGTCGTCCTCGACGATGTGGAAGTCGTGCTCGTTGGCCAGCTTGAGCACGCGGTGCGCGCTGCCCGGCGTGAGGCTGTAGCCGGTCGGGTTGTGCAGCACGCTCACGCTGACGAACAGCTTGGGGCTGTGCAGCTTGCAGTACTGCGCCATCACGTCCAGGTCGGGCCCGTCGGCACGGCGCGGCACGGGCAGGATGCGCATGCCCAGCGCTTCGAGCCGCGCAAACTCCAGCGCCCAACCGGGCTCCTCGACCATCACCGGATCGCCCGCGCGCAGCAGCGTGCGGCTCACGATGTCCAGCGCATGCGTGGCGCCGATGGTGGTCACGATCTGGTCCGGCCCGGC
This sequence comes from Variovorax sp. GW460-12-1-14-LB1, assembly GCF_059423605.1. Lineage (NCBI taxonomy): Bacteria > Pseudomonadati > Pseudomonadota > Betaproteobacteria > Burkholderiales > Comamonadaceae > Variovorax > Variovorax sp. GW460-12-1-14-LB1. Next base: position 25,887 of record NZ_JBWKYF010000014.1, on the reverse strand, counting down.
CGGCACGTTGATGCGCACCAGCTTCTGCGACAGGCTGCGGCGCAGCGCGAGGTCGCCCGAGGGCTCGCCATATTGAAGCGATAGTTCCTGCAGCGCCGAGGTGGTGGTCACGCGGCGCACCGCGGTCGCCAGGAAGGTCGAGGCCATCCAGTCGGGCGGGAACACGCCCATGCCCGGCTGCGGCTTGTCGCTCGGGCGGTGGAACATGCTGCGGATCAGCGAGCTGGCGTCGGCCGGCACGCGCGAGGCCATCATCGGCGGGACCACGGGCACGGCATGCGCCGGGTTGCGCGAACCCTCGGGCGCCGGCGCGGCGTCGCGCACGTAGAAGCCGCGCTGGCGGCGCGCTTCGACGAGGCCTTGCGCGAGCAGCTGGTCGTAGGCGGCGACCACGGTGTACGGGCTCACGCCCTGCTGGCGCGCGCATTCGCGCACCGAGGGCAGGCGCGCGCCGGGGGCCAGCAGCCGGTTGCGGATGCGCTCGGCGAGGCGGTCGGCCAGCTGCCCGGTCAGGGACTGGGTGGAGGTTCGGGTCAGCATCGGATCGGGCTGCATCGCACAGAGAGCGAGAAAAGGGCGGCGTGTGTCGAAGGAATGACCAATACAGATTTCAGATTTGTTCGATCATCTGTACTGGAACTGTAATGGTCCAAAGTTTAGAGTCTGTGACATGAACTGGCAAGAATTCACCGCGCTGCTGGTGCTGGCCACGGCGATGAGCTTCTCGCCCGGACCCAACACCACGCTCTCCACCGCCCTCGCGGCCAACGGCGGCCTGCCGCGCGCCATGCGCTTCGTGGTCGCGGTGCCGGTGGGCTGGACCTTGCTGCTCGCCATCTGCGCGGCCGGCCTCGGCGCCCTGGTGGTGGCCATGCCGCCGCTGCGCCTGGCGATCAAGGGCCTGGGCATCGCCTACCTGCTGTGGCTGGCCTACAAGCTCAGCGGCAGCGCCCAGCTCGGCAAGGCCGACAACGCACGCCTCTCGGTCGGCTTCGGGCAAGGCGTGATGCTGCAGTTCGTGAACATCAAGGCCTGGCTGCTGGCGCTCACGCTGGTGGCGGGCTGGATCGCCGGCCAGCCCGACGCGCTCGCGCGCTTCGCCATCGTCGCGCCCGTGATGCTGACCTACGCCTTCACCAGCAACTTCGCCTATGCGCTGGTCGGCGCGCTGCTGCGCGAGTGGCTGGCCAAGGGCCGGCGCCTGCTGTGGTTCAACCGCGTGATGGGCCTCATCCTGGTCTTGACGGCCTGGTGGATGGTGGGCGTATGAAGCTCGCCCTCAAGGACGAAACGCTGGGCATGTGGCTCGGGGTGGTCGGCGTGGCGCTGTTCGCCATCACGCTGCCGATGACGCGGCTGGCCACGGGCACGCAAGAGGCGCCGCAGCTGTCGCCGTGGTTCGTCACGCTCGGGCGCGCGGCGCTGGCGGGCGTGCTGTCGGCCATCTTCCTGCTGGTCACGCGCTCGCCGCGTCCGGCGTCGCACCAGTGGAAGCCGCTGGGCATGGCGGTGCTGGGCAACGCGATCGGCTTTCCGCTCTTGCTGGCCTTTGCCCTGCGCGTGGTCACGGCCAGCCACGCGGCGGTGGTGACGGCGCTGCTGCCGCTGGTCACCGCCGCGGTCGCGGCCTGGGTGCTGCACCAGCGCGCGCGGCTGGGCTTCTGGCTCTGCGCCATCGCGGGCAGCCTGCTGGTGGTGGTGTTCTCGGTGCTGCGCGCGCAGCAGAGCGGCCACGGCTTCGGTTTCGGTTTCGAATGGGCCGACCTGCTGCTGGTCGGCGCGGTCGTCGCGGCCTCGGTCGGCTACATCTACGGCGCGCAGGTCACGCCGTCGCTGGGCGCCGAGCGCGTGATCTGCTGGGTCTGCGTGATGGCGCTGCCCGTGACGCTCCCGGCCACGATCGCCCTGTGGCCGCAGCAGCCCGTGGCCGCCTCGGCCTGGGTCGGCTTCACCTACGTGGGCATGTTCTCGATGTGGATCGGCTTCTTCGCCTGGTACCGCGGCCTGGCCCTGGGCGGCGCGCTGCGCGTGAGCCAGACGCAGCTGCTGCAGCCCTTCCTGTCGATCCTCGCGTCGATCCCGCTGCTGGGCGAACCGCTCGACCTGGTGACGCTGGGCTTCGCCGCCGCCGTGGTCGCCACGGTGGTCGCGGGCAAGCGGCTGTCGCAACCGGCAGCGCCTGCCGCCGTTCCACGCGGCGCCGAGCCGCAGGCCAGGAGCTGACGACCATGACGCTGTTCAGCCATGTCACCGTCGGCTGCACCGACCTGCCGCGCGCCGCAGCCTTCTACGACGCGGTGCTGACGCCGCTCGGCCTCATCCGCCGCCCCGTGACGCCCGACGGCGGCCCCGACGCCGCCTGCTGGATCGCGCCGGGCCAGACGCTGCCGCGCTTTTACGTGTACATCCCGCTGGACGGCGAACCCGCCAGCGCCGGCAACGGCAACATGGTCGCGTTCTGCGCGCCCTCGCCGCAGGCCGTTCATGCCGCCCACGAGGCGGCCCTGCGCCACGGTGGCCGCGACGAAGGCGCGCCCGGTCCCCGCCCCCGCTACGGGCAGGGCTATTACGGCGCCTACCTGCGCGACCCGGACGGCAACAAAATCCATGTCGTGCACCGTGGCGACATCCCGCCATCCTGACGACACACTCAGACTCACCTCTCATTCGCCAGAAAGAAGAAAGCCTCCCATGAACTGGAAACTCGCCGCCCGCGCCGCCAAGATGAATCCTTCGGTGCTGCGTGAAATCCTCAAGGTCACCGAGCGCCCCGGCATCATCAGCCTGGCCGGCGGCCTGCCCTCGCCCAAGACCTTCCCGATCCAGGAATTCGCCGACGCCTGCGCCGAAGTGCTGCACAACGACGGCCAGGCCGCGCTGCAGTACGCCGCCAGCGAAGGCTATGCGCCGCTGCGCCAGGCCGTGGCCGACATGCTGCCCTGGGACGTCGACGCTTCGCAGGTGCTCATCACCACCGGTTCGCAGCAGGGCCTCGATCTCGTGGCCAAGGTGCTGATCGATCCGGGCAGCAAGGTGCTGGTCGAGACGCCCACCTACCTGGGCGCGCTGCAGGCCTTCGGCCCGATGGAGCCGCACCCCGTGGGCGTGGCCAGCGACGACGACGGCGTGATCGTCGACGACCTCGTGAGCAAGGCGGCCGACGCGCGCTTCGTCTACCTGCTGCCCAACTTCCAGAACCCCACCGGCCGCACCATGACCGAGGCGCGCCGCGCGGCTGTCTCGGCCGCTGCAGCCGCCGCGAACCTGCCGATCGTCGAGGACAACCCCTACGGCGAGCTCTGGTTCGACGAAGCCCCGCCGCTGCCGCTGGCCGCGCGCAACCCCGAGGGCGTGATCTACCTGGGCTCGTTCTCCAAGGTGCTCGCCCCGGGCCTGCGCCTGGGCTTCCTGGTGGCGCCGAAAGCCATCTTCCCCAAGCTGCTGCAGGCCAAGCAGGCGGTCGACCTGCACACGCCGATCTTCACGCAGCGCATGGTCTCGGCCGTGATGAAGGACGGCTTCCTGGACCGCCACGTGCCCACCATCCGCGCGCTGTACAAGCGCCAGCGCGACGCCATGATCGCTGCGCTGCACCGCGAGATGGCCGGCCTGGACGTGAAGTTCAACGCCCCCAAGGGCGGCATGTTCCTGTGGGCGCGCCTGCCCGAGGGCATCGACACCGTGACCCTGCTGCCCAAGGCCGTGGAGCGCAACGTGGCCTTCGTGCCCGGCGCGCCGTTCTACGCGGGCGAAGGCGATCCGCGCACGCTGCGCCTGTCCTTCGTGACGGCCAGCGTCGAGGAGATCGACACCGCCATCGCCGCGCTCGCCGTCACGCTGCGCGAAGAGCTGGCGCTGCTGGCCCCCGCCCACGCCTGACAAGGCCGACGACGATGCACATCGCCATCCTCACCTTCGACGGCTTCAACGAGCTCGACTCGCTGGTCGCGCTCGGCGTGCTCAACCGCGTGAAGAAGTCGGGCTGGCGCGTGACGCTGGCCTCGCCCAGCGCCACCGTGACCTCGATGAACGGCGTCACGGTGCACGCCACCGCGACGCTCGAAGCGGCCTGCGAGGCGGGTGCCGTGATCGTCGGCAGCGGCATCCGCACGCGAAAGATCGCCGCCGACGCGGGCCTGATGGGCGTGCTGCGCGGGCTCGACCCGTCGCGCCAGCTCATTGGCGCGCAGTGCTCGGGCACGCTGCTGCTGGCCAAGCTCGGCCTGCTGGGCACGGTGCCCGCCTGCACCGACCTCACGACCAAGCCCTGGGTGCAGGAAGCCGGCGTCGAGGTGCTCAACCAGCCTTTCTTCGCGCAGGGCAACGTGGCGACCGCGGGCGGCTGCTTCTCGGCGCCCTACCTCGCGGCCTGGCTCATCGCGCGCACCGAAGGCCTCGAGGCCGCGAAGAGCGCGCTGCACTACGTCGCGCCGGTCGGCGAGAAAGACGACTACGTGGCGCGCGCGCTGCGCAACATCGAACCGTACCTGCAGGCGCAGCAGCCGGCCACGGCCGACGCCCTCTCCGCACAAGGACACTGAACACCATGCTCAACATCTGGGGCCGCATCAGTTCAATCAACGTGCGCAAGGTCGTGTGGTGCGCGCAGGAGCTCGGGCTCGACTTCCAGCGCACCGAGGCCGGCGGCAAATTCGGCGTGGTGCAGACGCCCGAATACCGCGCGCTCAACCCGAACGCCATGGTGCCGACCATCGACGACGGCGAAGGCGCCGAGCGCGTCACGCTGTGGGAGTCGAACGTCATCGTGCGCTACCTGTGCGCCCGCTACTCGCACGGCACGCTCTACCCGAGCGAGCTGCCCGCGCGCTTCGACGCCGAGCGCTGGATGGACTGGCAGCAGACCACACTCAACCGCGCCAGCCGCGACGCCTTCGTGCAATGGGTGCGCACGGCGCCTTCGGAGCGCCAGCCCGCGCTGATCGCCGCGTCGGTGCGCGAGAGCGAGGCGCTGTTCGCGATGCTCGACGCCCACCTCGCGCAGCGCCCCTACATGGCCGGCGAGCGCTTCACCATGGCGGACATCCCGATCGGCTGCGAGGCGCACCGCTGGTTCGGCCTGCCCGGTGCCGAGTACCGCCGGCCCGTCTGGCCCAACGTCGAGCGCTGGTACGCCGACCTGCTTTCCCGCCCGGGCACGCGTGGCGTGCTCGATTTATCCCTCGAATGACCCTGATGAAATCCCGCCCCTTCAAGCAAGTCGACGTCTTCACCGCCACCGCCTACTTCGGCAACCCGCTCGCGGTGGTGCTCGACGGCCAGGACCTGGACGACGCCGCCATGCAGCGCTTCGCGCAGTGGACCAACCTGTCGGAGACCACCTTCCTGCTGCCGCCGACCGACCCGGGCGCCGACTACCGCGTGCGCATCTTCACGCCCGGCGGCGAGCTGCCCTTTGCCGGCCACCCGACCATCGGCAGCTGCCATGCGTGGCTGCAGGCCGGCGGCAAGCCCAAGGTGGCGGGCCGCGTGGTGCAGCAGTGCGGCGCCGGCCTCGTGCCGCTGCGGCGCGACGGCGAGCGCCTGGCCTTTGCCGCGCCGCCGCTCAAGCGCAGCGCCCCGAGCCCCGCGCTGCTGGCCAAGGTGGCCGGCGCGCTGGGCCTGAAGGCGCAGCAGGTCATCGCGGCGCAGGTGCTCGACAACGGCCCGGTGTGGTTCGGCCTGCTGCTGAACGACGCCGACGCCGTGCTGGCGCTGCAGCCCGACCACCGCGCGCTGAAGGAACTGGGCGTGAAGGCCGGCGTGGCGGGCGTGCCCTCGGCGCACGACACCTCGCTGCTCATCGGCCGTTCGAACCGCGAGGCGCGCGCCTTCGGCAACCGCCCCGCCACGCCGAACGACGACGGCGCCAAGATCGACCTCGAGGTGCGCGCCTTCGCCGAGCCCATCGGCGTGCAGGAAGACCCGGTCACCGGCAGCCTCAACGCCAGCCTGGCCGAATGGCTGATCGCCGACGGCCACATGCCCGAGCGCTACCTGGCCGCGCAAGGCCAGTGCCTGGGCCGCGCGGGCCGCGTGCACATCGAGCGCGACAGCGACGGCACGATCTGGGTCGGCGGCGATGCCGTGACCTGCGTCGACGGCCACGTCACCCTCTGAACAAAGGCACGCCATGGCCCCCGCCGAAATCGACCACCTGGTGATCGCCGCCGCCTCGCTGGCCGAGGGCGTGGCATGGTGCGAGGCCACGCTCGGCGTCACGCCCGCGCCCGGCGGCGTGCATCCGCTGATGGGCACGCATAACCGGCTGCTGAACATCGCGAGCGCCGCGTTCCCGCGCGCCTATGCCGAGATCATCGCGATCGAGGCCGGCAAGGCGCCGTCGCGGCCGAAGACGCACCGCTGGTTCGACCTCGACGACGCCGCGCTGCAGGCCGCGCTCGCGCAGCGCGGCCCGCACCTGATCCACTTCGTGGCGCGCGTGCCCGATGCGCACGCCGCCACGCAGGCGCTCGCGCGCGAGGAGCATGCGCACATCGACCGCGGCCACCTGCTCGAAGCCTCGCGCGACACGCCGGCCGGCCGGCTCGAATGGCAGATCACGGTGCGCGACGACGGCCAGCGCCTGTTCTACGGCGCGCTGCCCACGCTGATCCAGTGGGGCGCGGTGCACCCCACCGACGCCATGCCCGCCTCGGGCCTGGCGCTGCGTTCGCTGCGCGTGGCGCATCCGCGCGCGCCGGCGCTGTCGGCCGCGCTCACGGCCATCGGCATGGGCGGCCTGCCGGTCGACGCTGGCCCGCCCAACCTCGTCGCCGTGCTCGACACGCCGCGCGGCCCCGTCACCCTCGAATCGCAAGGACTCTGACTCTCATGCTCACCCTGACCGAAATCGCCTGGTTCGCCCTCGCCTCGCTGCTGCTGGCGCTCACGCCGGGGCCGAACATGATCTATTGCGTGTCACGCACGCTGATCCAGGGCCGCCGCGCGGGACTCATCTCGCTGGGCGGCGTGCTGATGGCCTTCCTGGTGCACCTGTTTGCCGCGGCGCTGGGCCTGACGGCGCTGCTGCTGGCGGTGCCGGTCGCGTTCGACGCGATCCGTTTCGCCGGCGCGGCCTACCTGATGTGGCTCGCGTGGCAGGCGGTCAAGCCCGGCGGCAACGCGCCCTTCGAGGCCCGCGCGCTGCCGGCCGATCCGCCGGCCAAGCTGTTCCGCATGGGCTTTCTCACGAACCTGCTGAACCCGAAGGTGGCGATGTTCTACCTGTCGTTCTTCCCGCAGTTCATCCACCCCGAGCGCGGCTCCGTGCTGCTGCAGAGCCTGCAGCTGGGCATGGCGCAGATGGCGAGCAGCGCGCTGGTCAACACCGTGATGATCGTCGGCGCCGCGAGCATCACGGCCGTGCTGTCGCAAAGCGCGGGCTGGCTGCGCGCGCAGCGCTACATCATGGGCAGCGTGCTGGCCGCGCTGGCCGTGCGCGTGGCGCTCACCGAACGCAAGTAAGCAACAAGAAGGACGTCGATGCGATTCACCCGCGAAGAGATCGAAGCCGCGCAGCGCACCGTGCATGCGGCCATGCCGCCCACGCCCCAGTACACCTGGCCGCAGCTGTCGCAGCGCCTGGGCGCCACGGTCTGGGCCAAGCACGAGAACCACACGCCGGTCGGCGCCTTCAAGATCCGCGGCGGCCTGACCTACTTCGAGACCCTCGCGCGCGAGCAGCCCGCCGTGCGCCACGTGATCAGCGCCACGCGCGGCAACCACGGCCAGTCGGTCGGCTTCGCCTCGCAGCGCCACGGGCTGGCCGCGACCATCGTGGTGCCGCACGGCAATTCGCGCGAGAAGAACGCGGCGATGCGCGCGCTCGGCGTGACGCTGGTCGAGCATGGCGACGACTTCCAGGCCGCTGCCGAACACGCCGCGGTGCTGGCCGAGCGCGACGCGCTGCACCGCGTGCCCTCGTTCCATCGCGAGCTGGTGCGCGGCGTGTCGACCGCGTACGTCGAGTTCTTCAGTGCCTTGAAAGATTCACCGCCCGACGTGCTGTTCGTGCCCATTGGCCTGGGCTCCGGCTTTGCCGGCGCGGCGGCGGCGCGCGCGCATTGCGGCGTGTCGACGAAGCTCATCGGCGTGGTGTCGGCGCATGCCACGGCCTACCGCGATTCGTTCCGCGCGCGCCGTGCGGTCGAATCACCCGCCACCACGCGGCTGGCGGACGGCATGGCCTGCCGCACGCCAGTGCCCGAGTCGCTGGAGGTGATCCTGCGCGAGGCCGACGACGTGATCACCGTGACCGACGACGAGGTGGCCGAAGCCATGCGCGTGCTCTTCAGCGACACGCACAACGTGGCCGAAGGCGCGGGGGCTGCCGCCTTGGCAGGGGCGCTTCAGCAGAAGGAACGCTGGCGCGGGCAGACGGTCGGCGTTGCGCTGAGCGGCGGCAATGTCGATGCCGACATGTTCGCCGGGGTGCTGGGGCGCTGCGCCTGATCCGCTCTCAGGGCAGCGGCCCTGTGTTCGCCGTGCTCAACGGCAGCTGGGACACCTCGGCCAGCAACAGGGCCAACTGCTGCGCGGCCGCATCGATCACCGCCTGACCCTTCGCGGCCGTGGCCGCTGCGGCATTGCCCGCCGCCCCCTGCGCGTTGTAGTCCTCCATGGCCCAGCCGAGCTTGGCGCTCTTGCCGTTGCCGAGGATCGCGCAGTCGGCCGCGCGCTGCTCCGAAGTGGAACTGAAATCCTTCGCCTCGCCCATGCGCACCAGCGCGGGCGTCAGCGCCAGCATCATCGAGGTCTCGATCTCGCCCGCGTGCACGCCGAAGCGGTGCTCCCGGGCGCTGAACTGCGCGTTCGCATCGCCTAGCGGCAGGTTGAACCAGCTCACGCTGTAGACGATCAGGCCGTGCGCGGCGCGCAGCTCGCGCGCCACGATGTCCATCGCGCCCACATGGCCGCCGTGGGCGTTGAACAGCACCAGCTTTTTCACGCCGGCGCGCGCCACGCCCGCGCCGATCTCGTTCCACATGCGGATCAGCGTCTCGGCCGAGAAGGTGAGCGTGCCCGCGAAACGCGCGTGCTCGGGGCTCAGGCCGATCTGCTGGGTCGGCAGGAACAGCGCCGGCAGTTCCGGCGGCAGCAGCGGCAGCGCCGCGGCCACGATGCCGTCGGCCAGCACGGTGTCCACGCCCAGCGGCAGGTGCGGGCCGTGCTGCTCGGTCGCGCCCAGCGGCAGCACCGCCACCGTGGTCGCCGCGTCGAGCGCGGCGAAGTCGCGCGTCGTCAACTGGGACCAGAAACGGGGCCAACGGGGCGAAGAGACCGGAAGTGCGTTCATGCCGCGATCTTAGGACGGGGCCATGGGCGGCGCATGGGGCAACACTTGCATACAACTTGCCAACATCGGATGAATTGATCGCGAATCTGTTCACGATTAGTTCTCATCTTTCCCGATGTTCGGTCCTATTGTTTACAAATTGGCCTAGAGTCCCTTTTCACGAACTTTCCGCCACGGCTTGTCACGGCCCAGGAGAGTTCACGCAAAAGGGAGTAGCGTGTCCATCCATCCACAAAAAAATGGAGGCACCGTCGTTGCCGGGCGCAAAGTCGCGCCCTTCAAGGCATTGCCTCACCATCTCGCACGAGCCGTGCGGGGTTTGCCGCCGATCGTGTGCGTGCTGGTCTTCGGAAGCAGCACCGCGTACGCGGAATCCACTGTCGCGCCCTCGCCGGCCGCCCCCCTGGGCAGCGCGCTGGCGTATGACGCCTCGCAGCACGACGCCCTCATCGTCGCGCGCCGCGCCGGTCGCATCACGCCGGCCCAAGCCCTGCAGCAGCTGCGTCAATGGCTGGCGGCGCCCCTGGTCGACGAGCAGCGCCGGCGCGTGGCGTCCGACGCCATCGCGATCGCGGTGGCCGACGGCCGCTTCGCCGACGCGGTGGCCGTGGGCCGCCAGGTGCCGCCGAGCGAGCTGGGCGATTACGCGCTCGGCCCGCTGGCCGGCGCCGCGCGGCGCACGGGCGACATCGCCCTGCAAGGCGACACCGTCAAGGTCTGGCGCGCGCGCCAGCCGGCGGCCCGCGAACCGCGCATCCACGAAGCCTTCTGGCGACTGGCCAGCGGCGACACGACCGGCGCGCAAACGATCTACCGCGCGCTGGCCCAGCCCGCGCCCACCGAGGTCGCGGACCGCGTCGCGCTGCTCGACCTGCGCGCCGCACTGGCGCGTGCGCAGGGCCAGCCCTTCCAGGCGCTCACGGCCTACGGCGAGATCACCGCACTGCAGCCCGCGCGCCGCGATGCGCAGCGCGACGCCGACTTCCTGCTGGCCGAGTACGGCGGCGCCACCGCCGCGTTCGAGGACGCGCAGGCGGCCGAACGCAAGCAGCCCGGCAGCCTCGCGCCACTGACGCTCGCGCTGCTCGAACAGCAGGCGCTGGCGCAGCAGCTGCGCTGGGCCGTGAAGGCGCGCGACCAGCGCCTGGGCGCAGCGCGCGTCGCCGACCTCGACAAGGTGCTGGCCGCCCAGAGCGCCGCGCTGGCCCGCGTCGACGCCGCGCTCGCGCAGCCCGCCCCGCCCGACGCCGACACCTGGCGCACGCTGCGCATGCGGCTGCAGTCCGACCGCATGATGGCGCTGCTGGAGCGCGGCCGTCCCGCCGACACCATCGCCCTGTACGACAGCCTGCGTGCCGACGGCACCGCGTTGCCGCCCTACGCGCTGGGCACCGCCGCCCGCGCGCTGGCGCAGGAGCGCCGCTCGGCCGATGCCGTGCCGCTGTTCGAGAAAGCGGTCGTCGACCTGCCGATGCCCGACAGCCTGCATTTCGGCCTGGTCTACGCCTACCTGGACACCGGCCGCTTCGACGAGGCCGAGGCGCTGCTCCAGCGCATCGAAAGCGCCACGCCCGTGCTGATGCGGCTGGCACCGGAAGCCGGTCGCCCCAACGACCAGTTCTCCGAAGTGAGCGGCCTGGGCGCATTGCTGCAGCTCTACGGCGACCGCCCGAAGATCGCGCAGCCGCGCTTCAACACGCTCACGCAGGAAGCCCCGCTCAACGCGGGCTACGCCTACGGCGCCGCGCTCACCGAGCGGCTGCGCGAGCATCCCGAGGCGGCCGTGGCGCGCTTCGAGGCGCTGAGCGCCGACCACCCCGACGACCTGAGCGTGCGCACCGGCCATGTCGAAGCGCTGCTCGACGCCGACGAATTCCGCGCGGCCCGCATCCGTGCCGAATCGCTCGAGGCCGACGCGCCCGACGCCGCCGAGGTGCGCGAGATGGCGCGCAAGCGCCGCTCGCTGGTCGGTCCGCAGCTCGAGGTCGACGCCGAAGGTTCGCGCGGCGGCGGCACGCTGGCCAGCCGCGAATGGCGCGTCGACAGCCGGCTCAGCTCCGGCCTCATCGGCGACGCATGGCGCGTGTTCTACGCGCAGACGCTGGGCCGCGGCTACACCTCCGAAGGCACGGCCCAATGGGCGCGTGGCGGCCTCGGCGCGAGCTGGCAACAAGGCCGCTGGCTGGCCGAAGGCGTGCTGCAGCATGCGAACAGCGGGCGCTACCGCAACAGCGTGGCCGGCCGCGTCGACTACCGCGCCAGCGATGCCTGGCGCCTGTCGGCCACCTACGACGGCGACAGCAAGGAACTGCCCTGGAAGGCCCGCGCCGTGCCCTTCGGCGCGCAGGCCATCGGCGCGCGCGAGTTCGGCGCCAGCGCGGCCTACGTCGTCAACGAGTCGCGCCGCTTCGACCTGCAATGGCGCCGCCTCGACTTCAGCGACGGCAACCTGCGCGACGGCCTCGACTTCGGCTGGCGCGAGCGCTGGGTCAGCACGCCGCGCTTCCAGATCGAGACGCGGCTGGGCGTCGATGCCAGCCGCAGCCGCCTGCAGGACGTGCGCTACTTCAGCCCCTCGCGCGACGCCAGCGCGCAGCTGTCGGTGCGCGGCCAGTGGCTCACCTGGAAAAGCGACGACCGCCAGTTCTTCCAGGTGCTGGAGCTCGGCGGCGGCAGCTACCAGCAGGCCGGCTTCGGCAGCGGCCCGCTGTGGAACCTGCGCTACGAGCACCGCTGGGCCCTGGGCCAGAAGCTCACGCTGCGCTATGGCCTGACCTACGGCAGCCATCCCTACGACGGCGTGCGCGAGAAACAGCGCGGCGTGTTCCTGAACCTTTCGATGCCCCTGCAGTGATGTCCGTGATGCAAGCCCCCACCTTCTTCCTCCGGCTGCGCGCGGCCCTGCTCGGGCTGCTGCTGGCGACGGCGTTGCCTGTACTGGCGGCGCCGGTGCTGCCCGCCGACCCCGACAACGGCGTCGACTTCCGCGTGATCTCGTTCCACGACGTGCGCCCCAACGTGCGCGCCAGCTTCGAGACCTCGCCCGACGAAACCGCCATCGACGAGCGCACGCTCGCCGAAGTGTTCGCCTGGCTGCGCCACAGCGGCTACCACCCGGTCAGCCTGCAGCAGATCATCGATGCGCGCAGCGGCGGCAAGCCACTGCCCTCGCAGCCCGTGCTGCTGACCTTCGACGACGGCTACCGCAGTGCCTACACGCACGTGTTCCCGCTGCTCCAGCGCTTCAACTACCCGGCGCTGTTCGCGCTCGTGACGAGCTGGCTCGAGGTGCCCGAAGGCCAGCCCGTGCACTGGGGCGACAAGCCCGCGCCGCGCGAGAACTTCCTGCTGTGGCGCGAGGCCGCCGAGATGGCGCGCTCGCCCCTGGTCGAGTTCGCCAGCCACACCGACGCGATGCACACCGGCATCCAGGCCAACCCGCAGGGCAACATGCTGCCGGCCGCGGCCACGCACCGCTACGACCCGAAGACCAGCCGCTACGAGGACGACGCCGCCTACCTGCGCCGCATCGAGACCGACCTGCGCCGCAGCCGCGAGCTGATCGAGAAGCGCACCGGCGCCAAGGTGCGCGCCACCGTGTGGCCCTACGGCGCCTACAACACGCCCGCGCTGGAAGCCTCGGCGCGCGTGGGCATGCCGATCACCTTCACGCTCGACGACGGCGCGAACACGAAGGAGATTCCGCTCAACCGCATTCGCCGCGCGCTGGCCGCCTACGACAACGAGGCGCCCGACTACGTGCAGATGCTGCGCAGCCCGGTGGGCGGCGAGGTGCGCCCGATCAACCGCGTGATGCACGTCGACCTGGACTACGTGTACGACGCCGACCCGGCCCAGCAGGAGCGCAACCTCTCGGCACTGATCGAGCGCGTGGCCGCCGTGCGCCCGCGCTCGGTGTTCCTGCAGGCCTATGCCGACCCCGACGGCGACGGCGTGGCCGACGCGCTGTACTTTCCCAACCGCCACCTGCCGATGCGCGCCGACCTGTTCGCCCGCGCCGCCTGGCAGCTGCGCAGCCGCACCGGCGTGAAGGTCTACGCGTGGATGCCCGTCACAGCTTACCGGCTGCCGGCGTCGAACCCGCTGGCCACGCACACGGTGCGCACGCTCAAGGGCGACGCGCCGGCCGACCGCTACCACCGGCTCTCGCCCTTCGACCCGGCCGTGCGCACGCTGGTCGGCGACCTGTACGAAGACCTGGGCCGCCACACCTTCTTCGAAGGCCTGCTGTTCCACGACGACGCCATGCTCTCGGACGACGAGGACGCCAGCCCCGCCGCGCTCGACACCTACCGCCGCTGGGGCCTGCCGGCCGACGTGGCCGCGCTGCGCGCCGACCCCGCGCTCATGGCCCGCTGGACCGCCGCCAAGACCCGCTACCTGATCGACTTCACGCACGAACTCGCGGCGCGCGTGGGCACCTGGCGCCCCGCGCTGGAGACGGCGCGCAACCTCTACGCGCGGCCGGTGCTCGAACCCGCGGCCGAGCAATGGTTTGCCCAAAACTATGAAGCCTCGCTTGCCGCCTACGACTACGTCGGCCTGATGGCCATGCCGCGCATGGAGCAGGAGGCCCGCACCCCGGCCGACAGCGACGCCTGGCTGGGCCGCCTGGCCCAGCGCGCGGCCGCCACGCCGCACGGCCTGGACCGCACCGTGTTCGAGCTGCAGGCGCGCGACTGGCGCACCGGCCGACCCGTGGCCGACGCCGAGCTCACGCGCCAGTGGACCCTGCTGCAGCGCGCCGGCGTGCGCCATCTGGGCTACTACCCCGACGACTTCCTGAACAACCAGCCCTCGCTGGAGACCGTGCGCCGCGCGATCTCGGTGCGTTCGCTGCTGTCGCGCGCCCCCCGGCGCAACCACGACGCCGCCACGCTGCCGCCTGAAGGAGGGAAGCCCCGATGAACACGCTCCAGATGCTGGTGGACCTGATTCCGCCGGTGCTCTTCGGCTTCGTCTTCTACTACCCGTTCTTCATGGCGTGGGTGTGGATCGCGGGCGGCCTCTCGCACGCGTGGTCGTTCGAGCGCAAGCGCGACGTCGAGGCCGACCCGCTGCCGCTGCTGCCCTCGCAGCCGCTCGTGACCGTGGTGGTGCCCTGCTTCAACGAGGCGCCGCACCTGCGCGAAGTGATCGAGCAGCTGATGCGCACGCGCTACCCGAACTACGAGGTGATCGCCGTCAACGACGGCAGCACCGACGGCACCGGCGAGCTGCTCGACGAGATGACGCTGGAGTTCAGCCGCCTGCGCGTGATCCACAACGCCAGCAACCAGGGCAAGGCCGTGGGCCTGAACACCGCCTGCCAGCTGGCGCGCGGCGAGTACATCCTGGGCATCGACGGCGACGCGCTGGTCGACCCCAACGCCATTGCGTGGATGCTCAAGCGCATGCTGGCCTCGGATCGCATCGGCGCCGTCACCGGCAACCCGCGCATCCGCACGCGCACCACGCTGCTGGGGCGAATGCAGGTGGGCGAGTTCTCGTCGATCATCGGCCTCATCAAGCGCTCGCAGCAACTCATCGGCACGCTCTTTACGGTGTCGGGCGTGCTGGCCATGTTCCGCCGCCGCGCCGTGCTCGAAGTGGGCTTCTGGAGCCCCGACGTGCTCACCGAGGACATCGACATGAGCTGGAAGCTCCAGCTCGCCGGCTGGCGCCTGCGCTTCGAGCCGCGCGCGCTGTGCTGGATCCTCATGCCCGAGACCCTGCGCGGCCTGTGGAAGCAGCGCCTGCGCTGGGCCGTCGGCGGCATCCAGACCATGCTGCGCATCACGCCGTCCATCCTGCGCCTGCGCAGCTGGCGCCTGTGGCTCATCTACAGCGAGTACATGGTGAGCGTGGTGTGGGCCTATGCGATGGCGCTGGTGCTGGTGATCAGCTTCATCCGCCCCTTCCTGCCGCACGAGTCGGCCTGGCATTCGGCGCTGCTGCCGCACTGGCAGGGCACGCTGCTGGCCATGACCTGCATCCTGCAGATGCTGCTGAGCCTGTGGATCGACCGTCGCTACGACCGCGACCTCATGCGCTATTTCGCCGGAACGATCTGGTACCCGATCGCGTTCTGGACGATCACGATGGCCACCACGGTGGTCGCCCTTCCCAACGCTCTGATGCGTCGTCGCGGCAAGCGCGCGGTGTGGACGAGCCCTGACCGAGGAGTTTCTTCCGATGCATCCTGAGAACCCGCCCTCTTCGCCGGCGCTGCACGAAGCCCCGCCGCCCCGCACCCGTTCGTGGGGCCAACCCGCGGTCGATGAACCCATCATCGACGCCGCGCGCATCCCGCTGCACGCCTTCGGCAACGGCCGCTCGCCGGCCCGCACCCTGGCCATGTTCCTCTGGCTGCGCGCGTTGCGCCCGGCGATCACCGTCGCGATCTGGTTCTGCGCCATCTGGTACGCCTGGCCCTACGTGATGGGCGCGCGCTCCCAGCCCGAAGTGCTGCAGCTGCTGGGCCTGTACGCCATCGTCATCGGCGTGATCCTCGCCTCGATGCTGGTCATGGGCCCGCTGCGCCGCCGCCAGCACCGGCGCGAAACGCCGCCGGAAAAAGAGCAGTCGTCGCTGTTCGCGCTGGCGTCGTACATCGAGGTCGCGCCCGCGCGCCTGTCGACCTGGCAGCGCACGCGCCAACTGCTGGCGCACCACGACAACCAAGGCCATCTGCGCGACGCCACCGACACCGCGCCGGCCGCGCTGGAAGAAGAAGCACCAGCGAAGCGCCGCAAGGCCTGACGCGCAGGAGCAACCGGCGCGGCCTTTCGGCCGCGTCGCTGCAGGGATTTCGGGGCGGTGATTCAATCGCGCGGCGGCAGCGCCGCAGACAGACCCACCTTCTTCCAAGGACCCCCGACATGGACCTCCAGCTCCAGGACCAGCACGTTCTCATCACCGGCGGCAGCAAGGGCATCGGCCTGGCCTGCGCGCTGGGTTTCCTGCGCGAAGGCGCGCGCGTGAGCCTGGTCTCGCGCGACCTGCAGAACCTGCAGCAGGGCCAGCAGTCGCTGCTCGCCGCGTTCCCGCAAGCCGAAGGCCGCATCAGCCTGCACGCCGCCGACCTCAAGAACCCCGCCAGCGCCGTCGCCGCCCTCGACGCCGCCGAACAGGCCTTCGGCCCTGTCGACGTGCTCGTCAACTCGGCAGGCGCCGCGCGCCGCACCCCGCCCGACGAGCTCACGCCCGCCGCGTGGCACGACGCGATGGACGCCAAGTACTTCACCTACATCCACATGATCGACCCGGTCGTGAAGCGCATGGGCACGCGCGGCCGCGGCGCGATCGTCAACGTGATCGGCCAGGGCGGCAAGGTTGCGAGCCCCGTCCACATGGCCGGCGGTGCGGCCAATGCGGCGCTGATGCTGGTGAGTGCGGGCATGGCTGCGGCCTATGCAGCGAAGGGCGTGCGCGTGAACGCCGTGAATCCGGGGCTCACGCTGACTGCGCGGCTGCAGGAAGGGATGAAGGCGGATGCGAAGCTGCAGGGGATCGGCACCGATGAAGCGCTGGAGCGCGCGACTGCGCGCCTGCCGCTGGGGCGCATTGCGACGCCGGAGGAAGTCGCCAACACCGTGCTCTTCCTGGCGTCGCCGAAGGCAAGCTATGTGACCGGCGCGATCGTGGCGATGGATGGCGCCGTGACCCCGATGATCTGACGAGGGACAACAGGGGGAGCGAACGCAGTGATGCGATCCCCCAGGCCGAGCGAAGCGATGGCCCGAGTGCTCCCCCTCCCCTCTGGCCGCGCCGAGGAGCGCAGCGTTTCGCGGATCAGGGCTCGCCCTTGTTTGAGCGAAGCGAGTTTGGGCGAGACCCCGCGAAACGCGAGCACCGCAGGTTGCCCGCAGCGAAGCGGAGGGACGCGGACAGTGGGGTCGCCTTTCTTTGCTTACTTTCTTTGGCGAAGCAAAGAAAGTGAGTCGCCCGCCGGGGCGAGTCCCGGCCAGCAGCCTCAAGAAATCACCCCACAGCCAACAACCCCTCGAACTTCAACGCCAGAAAATCCACAAACCCCCGAACCCGAGCCGGCACAAACCGCCCACTAGGCAACAGCGCATGCAACGGATAAGGCTCCGTCTCCCAGTCAGGCAGCAGCCGCACAAGACGGCCTTCCCGAATGTCGTTACGCACATCCAGCGCCGACTTCAGAGAGATGCCATACCCCGCCACAGTCCACTCCCGCGCCAGCGAAGCATCATCCACACTCCGATCCCCATTCACCCGCACCTCCGTCCACTGCCCCAACTGCGCAAACCGCCACACCCGGTGCCTTCGCCCACTCCGGTTGAACGTCAGACAGTTGTGCTGCAGCAGATCCTGCGGAACCCGAGGCACAGGATGCCGACGCAGATAGTCCGGTGAAGCCGTCAGCACCGGGTTCGTCAACGCAAACGCCCGCGCCACCAGCCGCGAATCGGCCAGCGCCCCATAGCGCAGCGCCACGTCCACCTCGTCCCGCATCACGTCCAGCGGCCGATCCCCGACGGAGAGCGACAACTGCACCCCCGGATGCAACGCCAGGAACTCGTCGAACCAGGGCAGCAGCGTGCTGCGCGTGAGGTCCGACGGCGAGGCCACCCGCAAGGTGCCCACAAGTTCGCCCCGATCCGCAGTGACCAGCGACTCCCCCTCGTCCAGCAGTTCGAAAGCACGCACCGCATAGTCCAGCAGCGTCTGCCCCTGCGGTGTGAGGCGCATCGCCCGCGTCGACCGCTCGAACAGCCGCGCCCCCAACTGCGCCTCCAGCCGCTTCAAGGTCGCACTCGCCGCGGCGGGCGTGATCCCCAGCGCATGCCCCGCCGCCGTCAACGTGCCGCCACGCGCCGTCTGCACGAGCACCTGCAGGTCCGATATATTTTCAATCTTCATTTGAAAGTGTTGGTGATTCAGGCCACCTTATCAAACAGACGTTGTCATCCTACAGTCCAGCCATCGTTCAATAAAGAAGGTCTCTTCCCATGAAAGCCGTCGGCTACCACCAGCCCCTCCCCATCGACAACCCCGAATCGCTGCAGGACATCGAGCTCCCCGCCCCGGTGCCCGGCGCGCGCGACCTGCTGGTGCGCGTGAAGGCCGTGTCGGTCAACCCGGTCGACACCAAGGTCCGCAAGAACGCCGCCCCCGAAGCCGGCCAGGCCAAGGTGCTGGGCTGGGACGCAGTCGGCACCGTCGAAGCCATCGGCAGCGACGTGACCGGCTTCAAGGTCGGCGACCGCGTCTACTACGCCGGCTCCATCATTCGCCCCGGCGCCAATTCGGAACTGCACGCCGTCGACGAGCGCATCGCCGCCCTCGCCCCGAAGAGCCTCGACGACGCCCAAGCCGCCGCACTGCCGCTGACCACCATCACCGCCTACGAACTGCTGTTCGACCGCCTCCAGGTGCCCAAGGACGGCGGCGAAGGCCAGACGCTGCTGATCACCGGCGGCGCCGGCGGCGTGGGCTCCATCCTCATCCAGCTCGCACGCCAGCTCACGAAGCTGCGCGTGGTCGCCACCGCCTCGCGCGCCGAAACGCGCGCCTGGTGCCTGGCGCTCGGCGCGCACGTCGTCATCGACCACTCGAAGCCGCTCGCCGCCGAACTGAAGGCCGCCGGCATCGATGAAGTCGACATGGTCGCCAGCCTCACGCAGACCGACCAGCACTACGCGCAGCTCATCGAGAGCCTCAAGCCCCAGGGCCAGCTCGCGGTGATCGACGACATGAAGGTGCTCGACGCGATGCCGCTGAAGACCAAGTGCATCTCGCTGCACTGGGAAATGATGTTCACGCGCTCGCGCTTCACCACGCCCGACATCGCCGAGCAAGGCAAGCTGCTGGCCGAAGTGGCCGCGCTGGTCGACGCGGGCCGCATCCGCACCACGGCGAATGCGAGCTTCGGCACCATCAACGCCGCGAACCTGCGCAAGGCGCATGCGCTCATCGAGAGCGGCAAGGCGCAGGGCAAGGTGGTGCTGGCCGGGTTCTGATTTGCGCACAATCGGTCGCATGACCGAAGAAAGCACACATCCGCCCCTCATCGAATTCGACACCCCGCGCCTGCGGGTGCGCCAATGGCGCGAGAGCGATCTCACGCCATTTTTCGCGCTGGCCTGCGACCCGCAGGTGATGGAGTTCCTGCTCCCCTTGCCTACGCGCGCCGAGAGCGACGCAGCGGCCCACCGTGCCCGCGCGCTCATCGCGCAGAAGGGCTGGGGCTTCTGGGCCGTCGAGCGCAAGGACACGGGCGAATTCATCGGCTTCACCGGCCTGAACGTGCCGATGGCCACGCTGCCTTTCTCGCCCTGCGTGGAGATCGGCTGGCGCCTGTCGCGCGCCAGCTGGGGCCAGGGCTTCGCGACCGAGGCGGCACGCGGCGCGCTGCAGGTCGGCTTCGAACGGCTCGGGCTCGGCGAGATCGTGGCGTTCACCGCCAACGGCAACCTGCGCTCGGCCGCCGTGATGGCACGCCTGGGCATGCACGAGGACGTGGCCGGCGCCTTCGAGCATCCGGCGGTGCCCGAGGGCCATGCGCTGCGCGGCCACCGGCTGTTCCGGATCGGCAACCCGCAGCGCTGAAACGACCGCGCCGGGCTACTTCGCCTTCGACACGCGCCACACCGCGTTGCCCACGTCGTCCGCCACCAGCAGCGCGCCGCCCTTGTCGAGCGCCACGCCCACCGGCCGGCCGTGGGCCTTTTCGTCGGCGCTCAGGAAGCCCGTGAGGATGTCGACCGGCGGCCCGCTCGGCTTGCCGCCGATGAAGGGCACGAACACCACCTTGTAGCCCGACTTGGGCTTGCGGTTCCACGAGCCGTGCTCGCCGATGAAGGCGCCGTTCGCGAACTCGGGCGGCATGCCGCGCGCGTGCGAGAACACCAGCCCCAGCGGCGCGACGTGCGCGCCCAGCGCGTAGTCGGGCGCCAGCGCCTTGGCCACCAGTTCCGGCCTTTGCGGCGTGACGCGCGCATCGACCACGCCGCCCCAGTAGCTCCAGGGCCAGCCGTAGAAGGCGCCGTCTTTCACCGAGGTGAGGTAGTCGGGCACGAGGTCGCTGCCGATTTCGTCGCGCTCGTTCACCACGGTCCACAGCACATTCGTCTCGGGCTCCCAGCCCAGGCCGTTGGGGTTGCGCAGGCCGCTGGCGAACAGGCGCTTCTCGCCGCTCTTCGCATCGACCTCCCAGATCGCGGCGCGGCCCTCTTCGGCCGCCATGCCGTTCTCGCCGATGTTGCTGTTGGAGCCGACCGTGACATACAGCTTGCTGCCGTCGGCGCTGGCGATGACGTTCTTGGTCCAGTGGTGGTTGATGCCCGCGGGCAGCGCCGTCACCACGGTGGGCGTGGCGCTGACCGAGGTCTGGCCCTCGGTGTAGGGCACCTTCACGAGCGCGTCGGCGTTGGCGATGAAAAGCTCGTTGCCGACCAGCGCCATGCCGTAGGGCGAGCTGAGGTTCGCCAGGAACACCTGCTTCACCTCGGCCAGGCCGTCGCCATCGGCGTCGCGCAGCAAGGTGATGCGGTTGGCGCTGGGCACGCCGGCGCCCGCGCGGCCCATGACCTTGCCCATGACCCAATTGCGCACCTTGGCGACCGGGCCGCCGGCGCCGCTGCCCTCAGGTTTGGGCGGCTTGTTGCTCTCGGCCACCAGCACGTCGCCGTTGGGCAGGGTGTAGACCCAGCGCGGGTGGTCCAGCCCGCGCGCCAGCGCCGTCACGCGCAGGCCCTCGGCGGGCGTGGGCCCGGCGGTGTCGGTCCAGCCGACGGCGGGCGCCACGTTGACGGTGGGGATCAGCGTCTTGTTCGGATCGGCCAGCTGGGGCCGGGGGCCGGTCGTGAGCTCGGGCGCGAGCTTGGCGGTCTCGCCGCAGCCGGCGACGAGCAGCACGGCGGCCACGGCCGCTGCAGAAAGAGCGAGGCGGACGGGAAGGTGCAGCGATGCGTTCATGCGGATTCCTTGCGCGGCAGGCGGCCGCAGACCGCCGGATCATGCGCAATCGCACGGCGCAGGCGTGTCGGTCGTGGGCGCTTTCCGGCGTGCGCGCACCTCCTTCGCGCATCGTCGCTACCATCGCCGCATGACCGACGACCTGTTCCGCGCCGACGCCTACCTGCGCACCTGTGAAGCCCGCATCCTGCGCATCGACGACACCGGCATCGTGCTGGACCGCACCGTGTTCTATCCGCTGGGCGGCGGACAGGCCGGCGACGCCGGCGTGCTGGTGCTCGCCGACGGCCGCGAAATCGCCATCGCCGACACCCGCAAGGCCAAGGACGCCGAAGGCCAGCCGACGGCCGAGTTCGTCCACGTGCCCGCGCCCGACCAGGCCGAGCTGCTGGCCGCGCTGGCGCCCGGCGACACCGTCACCGCCCGCCTCGACTGGGAGCGCCGCCACCGGCTGATGCGCTTTCACACCGCCAGCCACCTGCTGTGCCACCTCGTACCGGTGCCGGTGAACGGCTGCTCGATCACGCCCGAGTACGCGCGCATCGACTTCCACATCACCGACCCGCTCGACAAGGAAACGCTCACCGCGGGCCTCGCCAAGCTGGTCGAGGCCGCCCACCCGCTGACCGTGGGCGCCATCAGCGACGCCGAGCTCGACGCCAACCCCGCGCTGGTCAAGAGCATGAGCGTGCAGCCGCCGCGCGGCACGGGCACGGTGCGCACCATCCGCATCGGCGGCACGGGCGAAGACGGCAGCGCGCCGTCGATCGACTTCCAGCCCTGCGGCGGCACGCACGTGGCCAACACGGCGGAAATCGGCGCCATGGTCGTCACCAAGATCGAGAAGAAGAGCGCGACCACCCGGCGCGTGGTGCTGGGCTGGCCCGCGGCCTCCGCGGCCTGAGCCTCGGGAAAGACCCGGACCCCAGGAACTTCGCCCCGCCCTCTGGCTCCGACTGACCGGCATGACCTTTTCGCGCATCTCTTTCGCTACTTTTCTGATAGCTACCGCCGCAGCCTGCATGCCGGCTGCGGCCCAGCTGGCCTCGAAGACCGGGGCCGTGGTCACCACCCCTCACGTGCGCGCCGAACTGGTCGCCCATGCGCCCCAGGGCGTGGCGCCCGGCGCGCCGGTCTGGGTCGGGCTGCAGATCACCCACCAGCCCGAGTGGCACACCTACTGGAAGAACGCCGGGGACTCGGGCCTTCCGACGGAACTGAAGTGGACGCTGCCCGCCGGCGTCTCGACCGGCGAGATCGCCTGGCCGGTGCCCAAGAAGATCCCGGTCGGCACGCTCGCCAACTACGGCTACGAGAACACCGTGCTGCTGCCGGTGCCGCTCGAGGTCTCCACGCTCTACAAGCCCGACGTGGCGCTCACCGGCGGCTCGCCGGCCATGGACATCAAGCTGCAGGCCTCCTGGCTGGTCTGCCGCAAGGAATGCATTCCCGAAGAGGGCGAGTTCACGCTCTCGCTGCCCACGCGCGGCTCGACCGCGCTGAACAAGGCGGCCTTCGACACCGCGCAGGCCGCGCAACCGCAGCCGCTGGGCACGCCCGGCGCCATCGCCGTCGACGGTCAGCAGCTGAAGGTGCGCCTGGACGGCCTGCCCGCCGCCGTGCGCGGCAAGACGCTCGAGTTCTTCCCCGAAACGCCCGAGGTGATCCGCACCGCGGCCGTGTCCGGCAAGGACTGGACGCAGGCCTGGGACGGCGCGACCTGGACCGCCACCGTGCCGCTGGCCGATCAGCGCAGCGAAAGCCCCACCGCCATGCCGGTGGTGGTGGCGCTGGCCGAAGCCGACCGCCAGGCCGGCCAGCCCGTGGCCTGGCGCGCCGAGGCGCCGGTGTCGGGCACCTGGCCCGCCGCCACCGCCGCACCGCGCGCCGCCGAGGTGTCGCCCGCGCTGCAGGCGGCGCTGGCCGCCAACGCGGCCCAGGCGGCGGCCCCCGCTGCCGCTGCGCAGGCCCAGCCCGCCGGCACCTTCATGGTCGCCCTGCTCGGTGCGCTGCTCGGCGGCCTGCTGCTCAACCTCATGCCCTGCGTGTTCCCGATCCTCGCGATCAAGGTGCTGGGCTTCGCGCGGCAGGCCGGCAACGCCAGCGCGCACCGCAAGGCGGGCCTGGCCTACACGGGCGGCGTGATGCTGTCGTTCCTCGCGCTGGGCGGCGCCATGCTGGCGCTGCGCGCGGCCGGCGCGCAGCTCGGCTGGGGCTTCCAGTTGCAGTCGCCCGGCGTGGTGGCGGCGCTGGCGGCGCTCTTCACCCTGCTCGGGCTGAACCTGGCCGGCGTGTTCGAGTTCGGCCGCGCCGCGCCGCAATCGGTGTGCAGCGCGCAGGCCAAGCATCCGCTGGCCAACGACTTCCTGTCCGGCGTGCTCGCCGTGGTGATCGCCTCGCCCTGCACCGCGCCGTTCATGGGCGCCTCGCTGGGCTTTGCCATCGGCCTGCCGGCGGCACAGGCGCTGCTGCTGTTCGCCGCGCTGGGCCTCGGCCTGGCGCTGCCCTACCTGGTGGCGGGCTTCGTGCCGGCCGTGGCGCGCCTGCTGCCCAAGCCGGGCCCGTGGATGCACACGCTGCGCCGCCTGCTCGCCTTCCCGATGTTCGCGACCGTGGCCTGGCTGGTCTGGGTGCTGGGCCAGCAAAGCGGCATCGACGGCGCGGGCACGCTGCTCGCGCTGCTGGTGTGCTTGGCCGCCGTGGTCTGGGCGCTCACGCTGACCGGACGCACGCGCGTCGTCATCGCCACCGTGATGATCGCCTTCACCGCCGTGCTGGCCGGCACCATCGGCCGCAACATCGTGCAGGTGCCCGAGCCGACGGCCAAGCTGGCCTCGGCAGCACCGAACGACGGCGAGCGCTGGCAGCCGTGGTCGGCCCAGCGCGTGAGCGACATGGCGGCCGCGGGCCGGCCGGTGTTCATCGACTTCACCGCCGCCTGGTGCGTGACCTGCCAGTACAACAAGAAGAGCACGCTGGCCGACGCCGAGGTGCTCGCCGACTTCGACACGAAGCAGGTCGCCATGCTGCGCGCCGACTGGACCCGCCGCGACCCCGCCATCACCGCCGCGCTCACCGCGCTGGGCCGCAGTGGCGTGCCGGTGTATGTGCTGCAGGCGCCGGGCAAGGCGCCCGTCGTGCTGACCGAAATCCTCAGCAAAGACGAGGTGCGCGCCGCGTTGGCAGCGCTTTGAGCGCCGATGCGGTGAATTGAAACAAGATGACAACGCCGCTGTCATGGGTTGTCACACGCACTTGAAGAAACCGTTCTAAGCTGCAGTTGTTGTTTGGAATTTTGTTTTTTGGAGTTCAAGCTGGCCATGACGCTCTCGCCCACTGTCGACTCACGCTCCCTTCGCGCCGCGCGCCAGGCGCGCGCCGCCCTCAGCCGCGCTTCCCGCCGCGCCGTCGTGGCCGCCGCCGTCGCGCTGGGCGCCACCTTCCTCATGGGCACCAACGCCTTCGCCGCGCCCGCCGTGGGCCAGCAGGCGCCCGACTTCGTGGCCGTCGACACCACCGGCGCCAAGCACAAGCTCTCCGACTTCGCGGGCAAGTTCGTGGTGCTCGAATGGACCAACCCCGGCTGCCCCTTCGTGCGCAAGCACTACGGCAGCGGCAACATGCCGGCCACGCAGAAGGCAGCCACCGACAAGGGCGTGGTCTGGCTCGCGATCAACTCCACCGAACGCGCCGCCAGCGACTACCTGAAGGCCGACGCGCTCGACGCCTGGATGAAGTCGCAAAAGGCCGCGCCCACCGCCGTGCTGATGGACGAAGACGGCGTGATCGGCCAGGTCTACGGCGCGCGCACCACGCCCCACATCTTCATCATCGACCCCAAGGGCACGCTGGTGTATGCCGGCGGCATCGACAGCATCGCCTCGGCCCGCGTGGACGACATCAAGACCGCCACCAACTACGTGAACCAGGCGCTGGGCGAAGTGACCGGCGGAAAACCGGTGTCGATGGCGAGCACGCGGCCGTACGGGTGTTCGATCAAGTACAAGAGTTGAGCGTGCGGGCGCTGTGCCCGCTGGGAATCCCGCTCAAGGCAGAGCGCAGCATTCCTTTCTTGCGTCTTTGATGAGGCGCTGTTTCCCGGCCTGGAACAGGCTCATCCTTCTTCACGACGAATGACAAATCCCACGCATGGCGAGAGAGGTGCGTGGAGTTTGACGATTGTTATCAGTGTGATCGCGAGGCGACTCGCAAACTGCGCGACCTGTTTTCCTCCCAAGGAAGTCGTCGATGCCGCGCACGCTGTCTGTCTCTTCTGCTGCGATCCCTGTTGTTCTTGGTCAGGCTGCACTGGCGCCTGTGCGGCTGTCGGGGCATGAGGGGCTCAACAGCCTCTTTGCTTACGAGCTCTTTCTCAAGACCCCGGATGCGCTGGCTCTGTCCGGCGTCTCCTCCGGCGCCGACTTCGACCTGGATGCCTTCATCGGCCAGGAGATCAGCTGCGAGATCGAGCTCGATGGCTCTTCCCCCCGCCAGCTCAACGCCCTGATCACCGACGCAGCCCTGTGGGGCGAGGAAGGGCGCCACGCCCAGTACAAGCTCACCCTTCGCCCCTGGCTGCACCTGGCCACCCTGCGCACCGACTGCAGGATCTTCCAGAACCTCAGCGTCGTCCAGATCCTGGA